>JAZRSE010000109.1:0-6192 GCA_045651305.1 Candidatus Scatosoma sp.
CGCCGTTATATTCCAAGAACACCACCGCCGAATATTCGTTGGAGTTTTCGTCAAAGTTTCCGCCGCTTAAAAGCGCGTTTTCCACGTCGTACGCGTAAGGGTGCAAGAACGTGAACGTGTAATTTTCACCGCTTAATTCCAAGCCGTGTTGCGCGTAAGTTTTATCGCAGTCCTTTTCCTTGGTCAACGCTTGATAAAATTGCGCGTACTGCGTGTTCACCGTTTCGCTTGCCAGCGGAAGATAGGCGTGTTTCACCTTAAAACAATCGAGCACCACGTCCAAGCCGCCGCAATGGTCCTCGTCGGCGTGGGTAAGGATAAGATAATCTATGCTCTTCACGTCCAAAGCGTATAAATAGCGCATCAAAGCGTACTCGCTTTCCTTGGAAGAATCCCCACCGTCGATAAGCGCAATTTTGCCGTCGGGGAGTTCGATAACCGTCGCATCGCCTTGCCCCACGTCAAGGAAATGTATCCGCATTTCCCCGTCCGCGCGTTCGCCCACGCTTGGCAACGAAACGCGGTATTTCCACGTTCTTGCAGGGATAATAATGGAAACCACGGCTGTAACCAAGACGGCAAGGATAACAACAAGCAATACAATCAGCTTTACCTTTCCCCATTTCTTTTCCGCTATCTTTTTCTCCGCCGCGTAACCCATTACAAATCCCTTTTCTTATTTATCCTTTCTCGTAGCCGCTTTTTCAATACAAGCAAACACGTCTTTCAACGCGTCCGTTTCGTAATCCTCTATTCTCCCCTCGTCCGCAAGCGTCGAAATTCTTGCATCCAACGGCATACGCGCAATAGAGGGAATAGCGTATTCTTTGGCAATTTCCTCCGCGTGGCTTTGCCCGAATACTTCTATCTTCTTTCCGCAATCGGGACAGGAAAGATAGCTCATATTCTCCACAAGCCCAAGCACGGGTACGTTCATCATTTGCGCCATATTCACCGCTTTTTCCACCACCATCTTTACAAGGTCTTGGGGGGTGGTTACGATAACGATACCTGCAATAGGAATACTTTGGAATACCGTAAGCGGTACGTCGCCCGTTCCAGGAGGCATATCAATAAAGAGCAAATCCAAGTCCTTCCAAATTACGTCCGTCCAAAATTGGAGCACCGTACCCGAGATAACCATACCGCGCCAAACGACGGGCGTCGTCGCCTCGTCCAAAAGCAAGTTCATAGATATCATTTGAATACCCGAGGGCGAAAGCACGCTGTCAATCCCCTTTTCGCTGCCCGTAGCGTGCTCGTGCACGCCAAACATATGCGGAATAGAGGGGCCCGTAATATCGGCGTCCATAATCCCCACCGATTTGCCTTGCTTGTTGGCAAACGCCGCCAAGAGAGAAGTGGTAAGCGATTTTCCAACCCCGCCCTTGCCGCTAACGATACCGATTACCTTTTTAATCGACGAGCCTTTATGCGGTTCTTTCAAAAAACTTTCCTTCTTGCGAGAACCGCAGGAGGAAGAGGAACAACTCGAACAGTTATGCGTACAATTTTCAGCCATTATCAATACTCCTTTTATTAAGAATTTAGAAAATTCTTAACCAGCGTTTTCATTATACCCCTTTTCTCTATCTTTGTCAATGTTTTCCATAGGAAAACAACGGGCAAAACGGCTTTTTCGATAAAAAGCGCCACGCAAAAAAAACAATCAAGCGAAAAAAGCCTCCAAAAACGGTTGCTTTTCCCTAAAAAATACGCTATAATATAAAAGCTGCGCATAGGTGGGGAGCTAGCGGCACCCTGTATCCAAAATCCGCTATATGGAGCCGAACGCCTTTCTCGACGGAGTTTATGGAAGGTCTGCGCGCCGTAAGGAATGTTGATAGCAAGGTCTTATGCAACGCAATGCCGTGAACCGTGTCAGGACGGGAACGTAGCAGCACTAAGCGGATGTTTGCGTGTGCCATAAGGTAGCTTTGCAGGAGTCACCTGCGGCGTTAACGCTTCGGTAAATTTCGGCAAAAAAGGATTGCGCAGTTTTTTATTGATTAAAACGGAAGGGCTATATAAACCATTGCGGTTTGTATAGCCCTTCTTTATATTCAAGCAAAATCCGTTTCCGTCTTTCGCTGACAATTACAGTATCAGCAAAAAACGCCCTTTTATTCTATTTTTTCGTATTGGGAATAATTTCCTCTTTTTCCCCTCTAATATCCAAGCCGTTCGTTCCCTCTCCCGTGAGCACTACCCCCCGTTGCAAGGTGGCGTAACCGTACTTTTCACGGATTTTCGCCACGGCGTTTTCCACGCGCTCCTTCTTCTCGTAAGAAACGCCGCCCATCGTTTCGTCGATAATGCTATCGAGCGTGAGTTGCTCTACGTGGTGGTCAAACCCTGAAATGGACACCCCAAGTAAGCGTACGCGCGTACCTGCCTCGCAATGTAAGCAAAACAAATCGTACGCCGCTTTTGCTATATCTCCACAAAGCACGGTTGGGGGTATTTTTGCTTGCCAACCGCTAAATTCCAGCTTATCGTTTCGAACGAGCAAGTGCACGGTAGAGGCTCGTCCCACGTTTGCCGCCCGTTGCCGAGAAGAAACGCTCTCCGCCAAGGCGTACAACCAACGCTTTATCTCCTCTTTATCCGTCACGTCTTTGGGAAGAGTTATCGAATTGCCAATCGACTTTACGTCCTCTTTCGTCTTTTGCCAAGCCACCTCTTCTTCGTCTTCGCCTCGCGCGTAAACGCGTACCTGCCTGCCTCTTTTTCCCAATTTACGCACCAACATCTCTTCGTCGGCGTTTGCCAAATCGCCTATCGTACGGATACCAAGCTTATAAAGCGCCTCCTCCGTTTTTCCTCCCACAAGCCAAAGCGAGGACACGGGCAAGGGATATACCACCTTTTGATAATTCTCTTTCGTAATTAGCGTAACTGCGTCGGGCTTTTTCAACTCGGAGGCGAGCTTTGCAAACACCTTATTAAAACTAACGCCAATGGAAACGGTTAAACCCAATTCCTCTTTCACCAAACGGCGGATTTGTTCGGCAATTTCCTCGCCTCGCCCAAAGAGCGCCACGCTCTCGGTGACGTCCATAGCGCACTCGTCAATGCTGCACTCTTCAATCTTTTCCGTAAAACGAGCGTATATCTCTTTTACCATATCCGAGTAGCGTTTATACTCGTGAAAATGCGAGCCGACCATTTGTAACTCGGGGCATTTCTTCAACGCGGAATACACCGTTTCGCCCGTCTTAATCCCAAACTTTTTCGCCTCTTCGTTTTTCGCAAGCACTACGCCGTGCCGTTTTTGCGGGTCACCGCAAACCGCCACGGGCTTACCCTTTAACGAGGGATTGCGCGCAATCTCTACGGACGCAAAAAAATTATTCAAGTCCGAGTGTAAAATCACTCTCGTCCGCTTTTCCATACGCTCCCTCCTTTTTCTTTCAATGAAAACGCCCTTTCAATAATGAAAAGGCGTCTTTTTATTATACGTAACCGTTATCGCCACCGCCGCCCGAGGCCGTATACGTCAACGAAAACCAATCGCTGTCCAAATAATTCACCCCGTCGCCTATCGCCTTGAAATAAATCGTTTGTCCGTCGGTAAGCGTTACTTTGCCACCTCTTCCGCCGTTGATAACCTCGCCGTTATCAATCTTATAATCGTATCTAATCGCATAGTAGCTCGCTTCCCAATTCACTTCGCCCGTCTTTCCGTTTAAGTGTACGCTACCTTGTTCTACCATCAATTTTTCGGGCGCTTTCACCTGCCGCCAATTACTCGTCGTGTAATACTCGCCATCGCCCACCGCGCGCACGCAAAAATACCCTTCCGTGTGCGGTATCGTCATTAACTCCGTGGTGGAATATATCGTCGTATTATTATCCGTCCACTCGGTAAATTTATATTCGTACGCAATCGCGTTTTCTACGGGCGACCACGTAACGACAAAGTTTTCGTACGTACATACCGGTCTTTCCAACTGCACGGAATTTTTCGTATAGGTAACCCCTTGCGACCAATCGCTGTCAAGATAGAAATCCCTATCCCCCACCGCTTTTACGTAAATCGTTTGTCCGTCGGCAAGCGTTTTCACCAAGTCTATCGTTACAACCTCTTCGCCGTCTTCCCCGATTTTATATCTATAACTGCTCGCGTTCGGCACTTTTTTCCACTCTGCCTTGTTCCCCACGAGCAAAACGGACGGAGTTTCCAACTTATTTTGTACACCCGTTTGTTCGCCCGAGCTCGGTCCGCCTGCGCTTGAATTACCGCCGCAAGCCGTCGCACCAATAAAGAACGTACAACAAGTTATCAACGATAAAAGCAAGAATACGATTTTTTTCATACGTTATACCCCATTTTTGGTTATACCAATATTGTAATACGAAAAGACACGACTATCCATCCTATCCCCTCAAACGCAATTTCGCCAACACCTACCACGAGCGTTGCTTTGAGCGGTTTTTCCGTTCGATTAACTGCCCCAATCCTCGTCGTCCAACTCCGCACGAGGCGTCTTTTGCACTTTTGCGTAGAGAGTTATATCCCCCGATTTATCCACGGGAATAACCCCGTTTTCACAAGCTTGTACACAGTCCTCGTCGTAATACCAGCCGATAAACGTGTATAAATAGTCTTGGTCCACAACGTCGCTACGCAACCCGTCCACCGTTACGCCAACGCCCTCCACGTAACTTTCGGGATAATTGCCTATCTTCTTTTTGATAGCATTAAACACTATTTCGTCAATCGCAGAAATAGGCGCTGCTTGATAGGTAATCGTCCAAGTAACGGGCGTCGTATCGCCATTATCAGGTTCTTCGGAGTTCGTTTCGTCGCCTCCCTCCCCGTTCTCTTCCTCTTGTTCGCCGTTATTCTCCTTTATATAATCAAGGCAAGAACAAGCCGTCGCGCCAAAGAAGAACGCACAGCAAGTTAGCAATGATAAAAGTATGCATACGATTCTTTTCATACGTTATACCCCATTTTATAGGCTATATAATATTGTAGCACGAAAAAGCCTGCCTGTCAACCCCCTTTCCTTAATTGCAAGCGGCATAAACTATAAATCTATTTTAACGCCACGTCCAAGGTCATCATCAATATAAAGCCTATCAACACCCCCCACGCACCGATAGGCGTTTGCGTTTTCGAATCGGGGATTAAGTCCTCCGCCGCAACGAAAATCATCGTGCCTGCCGCAAAGGATAATAGCCACGGCTGTAAAATTTGCAGCCACGCCACCAAAAAATAGCCTAAAACCGCAAAGAGCGGTTCGGGCAAGCCACTCGCCGTCCCCAACAAAAACGCTCTTTTACGGCTATTTAACGCGCTTTTCATCGGCAAAGCAACGGCAAGCCCCTCGGGAAAGTTTTGCACCGCTATCCCAAACGCCAAACCAAGCGCGGTTATATACGCAACCTCCAACCCCGATACGGCCGCCACGCCGAACGCAAACCCCACCGCCAATCCTTCGGGGATATTGTGCAGCGTGACCGCTAAAAACAAACGGTTTTGCACCCCGTTTCTTCCCTTTTTAGCGGTAAGCCTTTCCAAAAGAACGAGGAAAACTCCGCCCAAGAACAACCCCACCACGGCAGGAATAAAAGCGAACGCGCCAAACGTTCCCCTCGCCTCTTCAATGGAGGGCAATAAGAGCGACCAAACGGACGCAGCAAGCATCACGCCCGACGCAAGACCAAGGAAAAAGGCGTTTGCCTTTGTGGACATCTCCCCCTTAAAGAAAAACACGACAGCCGCACCCAGCGCCGTCGCAACAAATATAGACAAAAAACCGATAACGGTTATCCACAAACCACTCACCTATTTTCTCTCCCCGTATTTCTATAAAGTATGTATCTTAAAACGCTTTATCCACACCATATTATATGTATAGAGAAAGAAAAACGACAACGCCTATGTGCGGCGCTCTTAGGAATTTTTAAGACAATCTAAAAGGATAGCAAAATTTTGCTATCCTTTTCTTTTTTGCTTTACAAAAACACACGACTTTGCTTGCAAAGTATAATGCTCTATACTTTTGAAAGTATTTTCCACAAGGTTCAAAAACTCGATAAATTGGAATTTGTTAGTATCTATTACCATAAATTGATTTCGCTTTTTCAGTATATTTCTTTACGAACTCGGTCTTTGCGTTTGTATAAGCATCTCGATTATGCTCGTATTCTTTCCATAAAGAAATCTTTAATTTTTCATAC
>JAZRSE010000110.1:0-3671 GCA_045651305.1 Candidatus Scatosoma sp.
ACTGCGGCGCGTTCCTTGAAATTTGGAACGACGTATTTATGCGCTTTAATAAGCAAGCGGACGGCTCGTTTATCGAACTTTCGCAAAAGAACGTAGATACGGGTATGGGCTTGGAGCGTGCGCTTTGCGTGCTCAACGGCAAATCGAGCGTGTACGAAACGGATATTTTCGAGGGCGCGATTGAAAAGATAGCCGCTCTTACGGGCAAGAACTACGGTGACGACGAAGAAACGACCAAGGCTTTCCGCGTATTGCTCGACCATACGCGTACGGCAACGTTTATGCTTGGCGACGAAAAGGGCATCGTGCCTTCCAATACCGACCAAGGCTATATCTTGCGCCGTATCATTAGAAGAGCGGTACGTTTTGGCCGTAAAATCGAACTCCCCGAAGGCAGTCTTGCAAAGATTTCCGAGGCGTTTATCGAGTACTATAAAGAGGTATATCCCGAATTGAATATCAACCGCGACAAGATTGCGGAAGAGCTTAATAAAGAAGAGGCGAAATTCACCAAGACCTTGCAACAAGGCTTGAAAGAATTTGAAAAATGTTTGAGCGGTATCGAACGTAAAAATGCGTTTATGTCGCAAAAAGACCCTGCATACGTACCCGAAAAGGCGATTAACGGCAAACAAGCTTTCCACCTTTACGACACGTACGGTTTCCCTGTGGAAATCACGAGCGAAATGGCGCAAGAACGCGGTTACACCGTAGACGTTGCAGGTTATCAAGCGGCGTTTGAAGAACACCAAAACAAGAGTAAAGCAGGGAGCGAGGGTAAATTCGCTTGCGGTCTTGCCGACCATAAAGAGGCGACGACGGCGCTCCATACGGCAACCCACCTTTTGCACGCTGCGCTTAAAAAGGTATGCTCGCCCGACGTAAACCAAAAGGGTTCGAACATTACGGAAGAAAGACTCCGTTTCGATTTCAACTTGCCTCAACCGATGACGGCGGAACAAATCAAAGCGGTAGAGGATATGGTAAACGAAGTAATTTCGAAGGATATCCCCGTAACGATGAAAGAAATCACTTTGGAAGAGGCGAAAGCGGAAGGCTTTACGGGTCTTTTCGAAAGCAAGTACGGCGAAGTGGTTAAAACGTACACGATTGGCGATTTCTCCAAAGAAATTTGCGGTGGTCCGCACGTGGAATCGACGGGCAAGCTTGGCAAGTTCAAAATTCAAAAAGAACAAAGCTGCGGCAGCGGTATTCGCCGTATCAAAGCGGTGCTCGAATAAAAACAAAGGGGTATGTACGAGGTGAACGAAGTAGTTTCGGCGGAACATATTAAAAAGCTTACCGCGCCGATATTGGAAAAAGGGTTTTCGTTTGACTACTTTTACCAAAAGGGCGGTGATAGCAGCTGCGTATATATATGCCGTTTCCAAAAGGGGAGAAATTTCCTCGATTGGAGAGAGGTATCGGGCGGCGACGAAATCAATATCGTGGTATCGGTAAACGGCGAGTACGCTTTTCCGTCCTTGAAAATGCGTTTCCCCAAACTGTATAAAGCGTTCAAGCGCAAGCATATCTTCAAAAAGCCGTCGGTTACGGCGCGTAGAGAATTCGTTGCCGAGTGCTTAATAGAAGAATTAAATACAAAACCCGATTTCTTCGGTATAAAACTGTAAAACAAAACGGCGGTTGCAAATGCACCCGCCGTTTTTCTTTATTGATAAATTATTTTTTAAGTTCCAAAGTGCGTTTGTACGCCGCCATAACGGCGTCCATCGTTGCGCCTCTAAAAGAGCCGCTCTCGATTGCGTGGATACCTGCAATCGTCGTGCCGCCAGGGGAGCAAACCGCGTCTTTCAAATCGGCAGGGTGGCCAAAGGTGAGGAGCATTTCCGCCGCGCCTTTCAACGTTTGCGCCGCATACAACGCCGCTTTGTCACGGGGTACGCCGCACTCTACCGCGCCGTCCGCAAGCGCCTCGGCAAATGCGTACACAAACGCAGGGCCGCAACCCGAAAGCGCGCTTGCCGCGTCCATTTTATCTTCGGGGATTTTGTCAATTTTGCCTGCCTTTGCAAAGCAATCCAAAAACGTTTTTTCGTCCTCTTGCGATACGCCGTTTACCGTGTACAAAATCATCCCTTCGCCCAGCATAGCAGGGGTGTTGGGCATAATGCGTACGGTGGGGAACGCTTTTCCTGCGTACGTTTGAATTGCTAAAATGGAAAGACCTGCCGCCATCGTGATAAGGACGACTTCGCTATTCTCCGCCAAAACGCCTTGAATAGGGGCGAGCGTTTCTTGCATGTTTTGCGGTTTTACGCCCAAAACGACGAATTTGCTTTCTTTTGCAAGTTCACTTGCCGAAAGGGCGGTAACGCCGAGTTCGTTTGCAAATTTTTCCGCTTTTTTCGTATCGTAATCGCACACGGCGATTTTTTCACCGCCGATTGCTTTCGACGCCGCGCGTACAAGCGCACCGCCCATATTGCCGCAACCGATAAAGCCAAGTGTATATTTCATATAGAGCCTCCTTAAAAGAAGTGATTGGAACGCTTTTGCGTTCGTGAATTGGGCGTTGCCCGTGAATTGAGGGCGTTGCCGTCGTGATTTTCACGCCTTTGGCGTGCGTTGTGGAAATAATTGCAATAACGCATTGCGTAGCAATGCAATTCACGCGGTTGAAAACCGCAATTTACGAAAACTGCGTTTTCAATTCACGCAAGCGACAAGCTTGCAATTCATTTTTTGCTCGTTGGGCGTGATAGGAACGCTTTTGCGTTCGTGAATTGTCTTGCGCCGTGAATTGACGGCGTTGCCGTCGTGATTTGCAAGGCAAAGCCTTGCGTTGTGGAAATAATTGCAATAACGCATTGCGTAGCAATGCAATTCACGCGGTTGAAAACCGCAATTTACGAAATGTATTTCAATTCACGCAAGCGACAAGCTTGCAATTCACTTTTATCTAATTTGTCCGTTCCCTTTGACGATATATTTATACGAACAAAGTTCTTCTAAACCCATAGGTCCGCGAGCGTGCAATTTTTGGGTGGAAATACCGATTTCGCAACCCTTGCCAAACTCTCCGCCGTCGGTGAAACGGGTGGAGGCGTTGACGTACACCGCCGCGCTATCCACGCAAAGGGCGAATTTGTCCGCGTTTTCTTCCGTTTCCGTCACGATACAATCGCTATGCCCCGTCGAGTGGTCGGCAATATGCGCAATCGCCTCGTCTACGCTATCCACCACCTTTACGGCGAGGATATAATCCAAAAATTCGGTGTCGAAATCCTTTTCGCCTGCCTTGACCCCGCCGATAATTGCATACGGTTTCTCATCGCAACGAAGTTCGACGACGGGCAAGTTGTTTGCCTTTCTTTCCTCGCAAAGACGGGTTTTAAGTAGGGGCAAAAACTCGTTTGCAATCTTTTTATGTACAAGGCAAACCTCTTCGGCGTTACAAACGGAGGGACGGGAAGTTTTTGCGTTATAGATAATGTCGAGCGCCATATCCATTTTCGCGCTCTCGTCCACGTACACGTGGCAAATACCCGTGCCCGTTTGAATACAAGGCACTTTTGCGTTTTCCACGCAAGAACGGATAAGCCCTGCGCCGCCACGGGGGATGAGCGCGTCTACGTAGCCAACCGCAGTCATTAGTTCGGTGGCGCTTTGACAGGAGGTGTCTTCCACGATATTGATAAAGTTTTCGT
>JAZRSE010000111.1:0-6832 GCA_045651305.1 Candidatus Scatosoma sp.
GTCGCACCCCGTTGCGAGCCGTGCGCGTGCGTTTCGGGTATCATTTCGTCGCTGATAACGTACAACATAGTGCCGCCTGCAAACGCCAATGCAAAGGGCAAAATCGCTGCCGAGATACTCACGGCGAAATAGCCAATCACCGTGCCCACCACTTCGACAAGCCCCGTTAAAAGGGCGCAAATAAAGGTCTTTTTCTTGGAAACGCCTGCCGCCAACATCGGGCCGATAATCACCATACCCTCGGGGATATTTTGAAGAGCAATACCGCCTGCAATGGTGAGCGCCTGCGCCGTATTCCCCGAGCCAAACCCAACGCCTGCCGCCAAGCCCTCGGGAAGATTGTGTATAGCAATTGCCATAACGAATAGCATTACTTTGCCCAAGTTGGCGTTGTTATGTTTTTCCGTTTCCGCGCCCATCAATTTGTGCATATGCGGCACAAGCTTATCCACGAGGTTTAAGCAAACCGCGCCCAAGAAAATACCGATAACGGCGTATAATAAACCCCACTTTTCGCCATACTCCACCGCAGGCAAAATCAAGCCCAAAACCGCCGCCGCAAGCATTACCCCTGCCGCAAAGGAAAGGACTATGTCCGAAAATTTATGCGAAAGATTTTTGAACGCAAAACCGATTGCAGAGCCGATTACCGTTGCTCCGCCAACGCCAAGCGCCGTCAATAAGACGATACCCATACGTTATACTCCTATAAACCTCTTTACGTTGATTATAGCAATTTAGCCCAAAAAAGTCAATAAAAAGGAAAGAAGAAAAATTTTGGAAAAAGAGCAAAAAGCGTTTACAATTTGGTAAAAGACGTGTATAATATAGTAGCAACGCCAAAAAGCGGCTGAATACGGGGGTGTTCCGGATTCGATTGCCGGTGAGCGAAGGAATAAGCATACCGCAGATGGAAAGACTGCGTTAAAACGGTCCAATTAAATATAAATGCTAATAATCAAAAAGCAAACTACGCTCTTGCAGCGTAACTTCGTTTATTAACGAAACGTCACGCCCAATTTATCCGTCGGTTGGGGTCGTGGCGTCAGTAAGACGGAAAGCTCTCCAAAAATAGGAAGGTGTTTTTGAAAGAGTATTTAGCCTTCTGCGTTATATAAAGCGTGTTTACCCGCGTTATATAATTAAGAAAAGTAGATAAAATAAGTATGTAGAAAGTTTTTTGGCAGCCGAGTAAGACGTGAGTTCAACTCTCACCACCTCCACCACACGAATTGACGCCGTAAGGCGTCTTTTTTCGTGTGGTGGAGGCGGTGAATTGCGAAAGCAAACGAATTATCGTGCGTTCACGCGAGTGAGCGAAAACAGTTCCGTTTTTTTCCTACGCTTACCCCGTCGCGAACGAAACTTTGCCGAGAGGTCTCCGCAATGCGGAGTTTCGGCAAACTGTCACCATATTTATTAAAGCCACCACAAAAAATAAAAACACGCCCTAAACGGGCGTGTTTTTTGTACGTACAAATATGCTTATTCTTGCGGTTCTTGCGTTTTTTGTTCTTCTACGTGCGGTTTGTTCGACCAAATTCTAAACAACGAGAGAATAGGCAAGATAACGCCGCCGATGATATTCCCTGCAACGCAAACCAAGATATACCACACCGCTTTCCACGAAAAACCAAGGAAATAAATGTACAACGTATTGGCTACCGAGTGGTCGAAACCACAAAAAGCAAACACGATAATCGGGAACATTACCCCTACCGTCGTCGAAAGTCTTTTACGGGGAGCATAGTTCACCGCGCCAATCGACAACGTGATTAAAAATCCGCAAAGGATTGACGAGCAAAGCGCTTTTAAGCCCCAAAGCTCCGCCTCCAATTTCACGCTCATCATTGCTTGCGCTTGCGGAACGACTACGCTTGACAAAGGCGAATAGAACACAAGCACCGCCGCAAAAATAACGCCGAGCATATTGCCCAAAAAGCAAATGGGTAATTTCCAAAGGTTTTTCGCGCCCATTTCGGGGATATCCGAAATCAAGCCCGTGAACAAGCGCATATCGAACATTACGATTGCCAAAATGCCGAGCGAGAAGAGCATAGAGCCTATCAATCTGCCCCAATCGCTAAACAAATTGCACGCAAGCAGGAAAGACGTACCGCCCACGCCAATCATCACGCCCGAGCAAAAAGACATCAAGCAAAAGGAAATAAATTGTGCTTTGGTTAATTTTTCAAGAGGTTTCATCTTACAACACCTTCTTTTCGGTTTTTACACCGTTATTTTTTTTATTTACGCCACGTCGCCGGTGCGAAAAGCAATAGCATAGGGAAAATCTCCAATCTACCAATCAACATATTAAAGATAAATACGATTTTGGAAAGGATAGAGAAATCCCCATAATGCCCCGCAGGGCCTACCGCGCCAAGACCGGGGCCGATATTGTTTATCGTCGCCGTTACCGCCGTGAAGTTGGTAACCATATCTTGCCCGTCAATAGAGATAAGCAACAACGAGGCAACGAAAATGCTAATAAACGCTATTAAATAGTTATTTACCCCTCTTACGACTTCGTGTTCGACTATCTTACCGTCCATCGTCATTTTCTTAATTTGTTTGGGGTGGAGCATACGTTGCGTTTCGTGACGCACGCCCTTGGAGAGAATAAGGAAACGGGATACTTTAATGCCGCCGCCCGTACTGCCTGCGCACGCGCCGACAAACATACACAAAACGAGCACCGTTTTGGAAAAAGCAGGCCACGTATCGAAGTTTTCCGTAGCAAAGCCCGTCGTGGATATAACGGACGAAACGGAAAACGCCGAGTGTTTGATTGCTCCGCCCACCGTCAAAACGTTGGACAAAGAAAGGTTGAGCGTGATAAGCGTTATTGCGGAAACCCAAATAATCAAAAACGCCCTAACTTCCAAGTTGAACGCCTCCTTAAACTTACCGCAAATGATAAAGAAATAGGACGCGAAGTTGATAGAAAACAGCGTCATAAACACGGTGACAACGATTTGGCAATAGGAGGAATAGCCTGCAAAGCCGTCCGCTCTAACGGCAAAACCGCCCGTACCTGCCGTTGCAAACGCCGTATTGATAGCGTCAAACAAGGGCATACCGAATACGAGGAAGATAAACTCTAACACCGTAAGCGAGGTGTAGATAAGATACAGCACCCCTGCCGTGGAACGCATTTTGGGGAGCAATTTCCCTACCGACGGGCCAGGGCTTTCCGCTTTCATAATGTTCATATTTCTTCCGCCGCCGCAAAGGGGCAAGAATACCATAATAAACACAAGCACGCCCATACCGCCAATCCAATGCGTGAAACTGCGCCACATCAAAATACATTTAGGGAGCTGTTCTACCATATCCCCCGACAAAACGGACGCACCCGTCGTAGTAAAGCCCGACACCGTTTCAAACAGCGCGTCGATGTACGAGGGATAACTGCCCGAAGTGAATAAGGGAACTGCCCCGAATAAACTCATAAAAATCCAGCAACAAGCGGTGATAACTATCCCCTCTTTGGCGAAGATTTTATCGTCTTTGGGTTTGCCTATCAAGCACAACCCACCAAGCGTCGCCGTGCCGAGCATCGTAAAGAGGAAATCGAAAATCTCCTTTTCTCTATACACGAGCGCCGTGATAACGGGTACGCAAAAGAATACCGTTTCAAATAGCAACAGAAATCCTATCGTACGCCTTATAATTCTATAATTCATAATCTCTTTCCTTTACGCCTTATTTCAGTACGTCCGCAATATCGTACAAGCCTATGTGCTTGGATACGACTACAACGAAATCCCCTGCCTCAATCGTATCGTTGCCGCGCGGAACAATCGTTTCTTTATCACGGGAAATGGAGGCGATTAAAACGTCCTTTTTGAACTTTAATTTGCAAAGAGGCACACCGATAATAGGCGAGTTTTCACGCACGATAAATTCCGCCATTTCCACTTCGCCAGGGATAATGTTATACAGCGTTTCAACGTTACTGCCCACCGTGTTTTCCATTGCGCGCACGTAACGCAAAATCTTGTCGCCCGTCATAATACGGGGGCAAACGGACGCGTCCAATTCCAAATGCGAAAGCAAACTGTCGTAGTCCGTTCTATTCACTTTCGTCACCGTTTTTTCGCAGCCCTCGCCCTTTGCAAACAGCGACATCAAAACGTTTTCTTCGTCCGAATCGGAAAGCGCTACGAACGCGCCAACCCCCTCTACGCCCTCTTCAATCAATAATTCGTGGTCGGTTCCGTCGCCGTGGATTACCTTTACTTTCGGCCATT
This sequence comes from Candidatus Scatosoma sp., assembly GCA_045651305.1. Classification (GTDB taxonomy): domain Bacteria; phylum Bacillota; class Clostridia; order Christensenellales; family Borkfalkiaceae; genus Scatosoma. The sequence goes on from JAZRSE010000111.1 coordinate 4,257, forward strand.
GGGTAGAAAGCTCTTCACAGCGTTTGATATCCTTTTCAATAACCGTCAACGATATGCCCGACTTTTCCAAAATTTGGCACAAGTAGTGGGTGATTACGCCGCCTCCTACGATAAGCGCGTTTTTAATGGAGTGGCCCTTGCATTTGATATTGGCAAAAAACTCGTACGCGTTTTTCGGGGTTGCCATAATGGAAATAACGTCCTTTTCTTCAAAGACGAAATCCCCGTTGGCAATGTACGCCTCGTCCTCACGCTCTATCGTACAAATAAGCAAATCGCTATTGTGTTTCATAACGACTTCTTTTACCGACATACCGATAATTTCGTTGCCCTTGGGCAGTTTGAATTTTATAAGCTCCGCCTTACCCTTTGCAAACGGCTCGATTTTCAATGCGGAGGGAAAACGCAACACGCGCGCGATTTCTTCCGCCGCCTCGTATTCGGGGTTGATAACCATCGCCAAGCCAAGCTCGTCTTTCAAATAGGGCGCTTCCACGCTATAATCGGGGTTTTTAACGCGCGCAATCGTTTGACAATCGCTTGCTTTTTTCGCCACCAAACAGCAAAGCAAATTCAATTCGTCCGAAGCGGTTACCGCAATCATCAAATCCGCCGAGGCGATGCCTGCCTCTTCTTGTACGGTATGCGTTGCGCCGTTGCCTACGACGCCCATTACGTCGTAACGGTCGGTTACGCGTTTTACCTTTTCCGAATCGGAGTCGATTACCGTAACGGCGTTGCCCTCTTCGTTCAATTTTTCCGCAAGCGTTCTGCCTACTCTGCCACAACCGATAATAATAACGTTCATACTAAATTCACTCTCACTTTTTCTTTACAATTTTCTTCAAGGAAGTTCTATGTTCTTCTCCGCCGAACAAGCGTAACAAATTCTTCTTATGCGCATACCACGTGATAAGCGTGAACAGGAAAACCTGCATATACGCAACCACCAAAAACGCGTTGATTGCCTGCTGGTCGTAACGGAAGAAAAAGGTAACAAGTTGGATAACGGAAAACACCGCCGTCCCTAAAATATTCCCCAACGAGCCCCACTCTGTCACCAAAATAAAGGCGAGCACGCAAAGGAACAACCCAAACACGATGGGCACGTACCATACGTTTTCGCAAGAAAGCGCCACCCAAAACACGCCGAACGTCGTTGCGATGCCCTTACCGCCGCGGAAGTGATAAAAGACGGGCAACACGTGCCCAAGCACGGCGCAAATACCGCAAAAATAACGTGCCACGTCCGTCACAAGTACCGTCGTGCCGACAAAGATATAATCCTTGTACAAAAGGTGCGCCACCAATACGGAAACCGCCCCTTTGAACGCGTCGAATATGAAAGTGAGAAGCCCTACTTTCCAGCCGAATTCTCTGCTCATATTCATTGTACCGGGGTTACCGCTACCCATTTGCGTAATATCTTTATGCTTTTTTCTTGCAATTATGCGCGCAATATTGACGCAGCCGAGCAAATACGACACGACTGCCATTATCAAAAATTGCCACCAATTTTTTGCCATAGAAAAGGGTTGCATAGCGTTCTCCTAAATTTAATCTTCGTCCTTCTTTTCTCTTACGACGATTTTAATGGGCGTACCCGAAAAATCGTACGCTTTGCGGATAACGTTCTCCAAATACCGCTCGTACGAGAAGTGCAAAAGCCGTTCGTCGTTGACAAAAAGCGCAAACGTCGGCGGACATACCCCCACTTGCGAAGAGAAGAATACGCGCATACGTCTACCCAAATAGGAGGGCGGTTCTTGCATACGGACAGCGTCGCCAATCAAATCGTTGAGCGCACCCGTAGGCACTCTATACGTAGCGTGTGCATACGCCTCTTCCGCCGCCAAAAGTATCTTTTCAACGCGTTGCCCCGTCTTTGCGGAAATGTAGATGGATTTATAATAATCCATAAACTTCAAATCCTCTTTGAGTTGCGCCTCGAAACGGTTGACGGTGTGCGTGTCTTTTTCCACCAAATCCCACTTATTCATTACAATCAACGACGGTTTGCCCTGTTCGTGTACGTAGCCGATAATTTTAACGTCCTGTTCGGTAAGTCCTTCTTCGCTATCCACGACGAGCAAGCACACGTCGCAACGGCGTACGGCGTCGAACGCACGCATATTGGAATAGTATTCCACGTCGTCTTCCACCTTTTTCTTCTTACGAATACCTGCCGTATCAATAATCGTGTACGCCTTATCGCCACGGAAGAAAAGGGTGTCGATAGCGTCGCGCGTCGTGCCGGCAATGGGCGTAACGATACTTCTTTCGCTGCCGAGCAATTTATTTACCAAGCTCGATTTGCCTGCGTTGGGTTTTCCCACCACCGCAATCTTTAACGAGGGCACTGCCTCCTCCGTCGTATCGGGGAAGTAGGTGAGCGCCTCGTCGAGTACGTCGCCAATCCCTTGCGAGTGTTCTGCGGAAATCGCAAACGGCTCGCCAAGACCAAGCGAATAAAACTCGTACACCTTTTCAGGGGCATAATCGTCAATTTTATTCACGACCAAAATAACGGGCTTTTTGCTACGGCGCAAAATATCCGCCACGTCGTAATCGGAGGG
>JAZRSE010000112.1:0-6410 GCA_045651305.1 Candidatus Scatosoma sp.
ACGAAGGACACTTTGATTGCAGATTGCTTAGAAATCAACCCCAACGCGCCCGAAATTTTGATGGCAGCGGGTATGCATTGTTTTGGTTGTGCAATGGCGCACGGCGAAACGATTGAGCAAGCGGTAGCAGTACACGGTGAAGACCTCGACGCATTGCTTGCAAAGTTGAACGAAGGTTTAGAAGACTAATAGAAGAAAGAAAGCGTGGCGAATAGCCACGCTTTCTTGATAAAAAGCCAAAAAATATTTTCATAACGCAGTAAAAATAGTTGATATTCGCAAAAAAATATGCTATACTATACAAGCTAAAACAAAGAGGCCTTATCGTCTACCGGTTAGGACGGCGCCCTCTCACGGCGCAAACTCGGGTTCGAGTCCCGATAAGGTCACCAACGAACGTCACCCAACGGGTGGCGTTTTTTCGTTGGTGACCTTATCGGGAAAGCCAAAGAAAGTGACGGGTTCGCGCGAGGCAATTTATTGGCCGCTGCCTGCCAATGCTCCGCTTGTGGAAACGACAAAATAATGCTAACGTTAAAAGTCAAATTAGACATTATAAAAAACGAACAAAGAAAGACAAAATAAAAAAAATTGAGTGAGTCATGCGGTTACGACCCGCCAACAAGTTGGACTCACTCAATTCATAACCTTGCGGTTACGATATTATTATAAGCGATAAAAACCAAAAAGTCAACACTTTTTTCAAAAAAAGAGGAGGGTATGTCCGTGTTAATTGATAAAATTCCTAAAAAAATTACGCCAAACGCTTTTCATGAACGAAAATAAATGATATAATATCGTTGAGGAGAAAAACGTATGGCAATAGAAGAGAAAAAACAGCTTGTCGTGGCGACGGGCAACGCACATAAATTAAAAGAAATAGCGGAGATATTCCCCGATTACGAAATTCTTTCGCAAAAGCAAATGGGTTTCGACGAGGACGTAGAAGAAAACGGCGATACGTTTGCGCAAAACGCATTGATAAAAGCGCGCGCGGCGTGCAAAGCGTTAAACTTGCCCGTGATTGCGGACGATAGCGGTATTTGCGTGGACGCGTTGAACGGCGCCCCCGGTATTTACAGCGCAAGATACTGCGGCAAACACGGCGACGATAAGGGGAACAGGGTTTTGCTTTTGGAAAACTTACGCGAGGAAACCAACCGCAAGGCGCATTTCCATTGTGCGGTGGCGCTCGTATATCCCGACGGACGGGAAATCGTAGTCGAGGGAAAAACGCACGGCGAAATTTTATTGCAAGAGGACGGTGACGGCGGTTTTGGGTACGACCCTATCTTCTTTAACGACGATTTACAAAAATCTTTCGGCGTAGCAACTGCGGAGGAAAAGAACGCCGTTTCCCACCGTTTCCGCGCATTGCAACTTCTTCGTAAGGAAATGAACGTATGAAAAAAATTATCGTTGTGAGCGATTCCCACGGGAATATCAAAGGCATAGAGAAATTGCGCCCGTTGATTGCGGAAAACGATTATTTTATCCACCTTGGCGACGGCGTGGGGGATATCCGCGAAACGTATAAAGAATATCCCGATAAAACGTATTTTTGCGCAGGGAATTGCGATTTCTTTTCCGCTTACCCTACGGACGGAGTTTTGGACGTAGAGAAAATTAGTATATTTTACACGCACGGGCATAAATACGGCGTAAAAAGCGGCTTGGAAACGCTTGCGAAAGCGGCGAAAGCAAGAGGCTGCGAGGTGGCTCTTTACGGGCATACGCATACGCCGCTCGTTAGCCAAATAGAGGGGGTAACCTTAATCAATCCAGGCGCGTTGCGTTTTTGCGGCGACAATCCCTCGTACGCCTATCTCGTCGTCAACGGCGATAAAATCACGCACGTACTCGTGGGCGAGCCCTTGGCGTAAAATCAAGAAAACATAAAAGAGCCTATGGCTCTTTTTTCTTTTGCAGTTAAATTTTTTTGTAAATCGCGTGATTTTTTTATGAAAAACTGTCGCCAATTAGGTGACTTTCTTTTTGGCTTTGTGATATAATAAAAAAGTCAATTAGCAAGATTACGAAAAGAAGAAATGCCAACTTGGCGAAAATACGGAGGAAGAAATGCCCAATTTTATGTTGTTGAGCGCAAACGCTTTGCGTCCTTTGAGCAGTATTAGCACGATGAGCCATATCACGAATATCGTTATGATGCTCGCTGCTTGCGGTGCGTTTTTAATCGGGTTTAAGTTACTCAGCGAAAATATGGAGAAGATTGCGGGCAACGGTTTGAAAAAACTGTTCAACAAGACTTCTAACAAGAAATTGGTGGGTGTCGGTATCGGTGCAGGCGCGACGGCGGTTGTGCAAAGCTCGGGCGTCACTACCGTTATGGTCGTCGGTTTTGTAAACGCAGGTATTATGACGTTGTACCAAGCCGCTACTATGATTATGGGTGCGAATATCGGTACGACGATTACCGCGCAAATCGCGGCGCTCGGCTCGTCGGGCGGTTCGGCTTTCGACGTTTCCGTTTTATTCATTTCGCTCCTTTTTATCGGCGTAATGATGGAAATGTTCTTCAAATCGGATAAAGTCAAGGCAATCGGTATGGCGCTTGCGGCGCTCGGCTTGGTATTCTTCGGTTTGGATATTATGTCCAGCTCTATGAAAGCGTACACGGAAATTCAAGAGGTGCAAAACTTGCTTTCTACCTTGAAAAACCCGTTTATTCTTCTCATTTTCGGCGTTTTGTTTACGGCGCTCCTCAACTCGTCTAGCGCGGTAACGACGGTTATTATCGGTATGGCGGACGTTGGTTTGTTCATCGGCGGCGCGGACGGCGGTAACGCGGTATTGTACATAATCCTCGGCTCGAACATCGGCTCTTGCGTAACGGCGCTCATTTCCTCTATCGGTACGTCGGTAAACGCTCGAAGAGCAAGTATTATCCACTTGACGTTCAACGTACTTGGCACGTTGCTCTTTATGACGCTGCTCCTCATTTGGTCGAAAGGGGTAGTCGGCAAAGATTTCTATCAAGTAACCTTTATGAAATGGTTTAGCAATCCCTCCACGCAAATTGCTATGTTCCACACCTTCTTCAACGTAACCTGCACGATTTTGTTCTTGCCGTTTACGAGCTTGCTTGTAAAAGCGGCTACGGTTATCGTCCGTGAAAAGGGGCACAAGGAAAAAGAACCTTGGGAATTCGTATATATGGATAAGCGACTTCTCACCACGCCTACCGTTGCTGTGGAACAGCTCAAAAAGGAAAGTTTCCGTATGGCGGATATGGCAATGGAAAGCTTGCGTATCGGTTTCACGGGTTTCATCGAAAAGGATATGGACGCGATTGATAAAGTGCACGCGAATAACGACCAAGTATTGAAACTTAGCGAAGAAATCAGTAACTATCTCGTTCGCGTTTCGGCAAGCGGCGTTTCGTTTGAGGACGAAAAGGAAATCCGCGTATTGCACAACAATATCGGCGACATCAACCGTGTGGCGGAACTTGCGGACAATATGACGAAATACACGCGTAGAGAGGTAAAGGAAAACCTTTCCTTCTCCGAAGGCATCAACGAGAAATTGGAAGTTATGCACGAAATGTTGCACGAACAATACACGCTCGTAAAACAAATCGGCTTGGAAAACCGTAGCGATTTGATTGCGGAATCGGATAAGTTGGAAGACAGAATCGACAATATGCGCCGTGAATTGGTTGCGGAACACATCACCCGTTTGAGCCAAGGCAAGTGCCGTCCTGAAAACAACACGATTTTCATCAACCTCGTTTGTAACCTCGAACGTGTAGGCGACCACTTGAACTACGTCGTACATAGCGAAGACAACGTATAATTAAACGAAAAAAATGTAATAATACCCCGTTTTTTGTCAAAAGGCGAGAAAGCGGGGTATTTTTATATATAAAAATAAATCTCTTTGGCGTAGATACTTGACGGGGCGGTAAAAAAGTGTTATTATGATAACGTGGAGCAGTGTAGCGAATTCCAACGCCGCAAGCATAGCTTGCGAGAGGGATAATACACGCAAAAAGAAAGGAGAAAGTCTATTCGTTTATGTTATGCGCAAAATGCAAAAAAAATCAGGCGGCGAAAACGTACGAGCTGATTAAAAACGGCAACCGAGAAACGGTGTATTACTGTTTGGAGTGCTATCATAACGATTTCGTTTGCGTGGAAACGGAAACGGCGCTTTCTTCCTGCCCGTATTGCGGCACGAGCATCGCGCAATTCAAAAAAACCAGCTTGGTAGGTTGCGCACAATGCTATCAAGCGTTGGCGCACGCCGTATTCCCCGTGGTAACGAAAATGCAAGGCGGCGAAAAGCACCGCGGCAAACGCGCCTATAAAACGCAGGCGGAACGAAAGGAAAGACGCCGTAACGAGCTGGATATTATGGCGAATAAATATTACAAAGAAAACGACGATAAATCGGCGGCGGTTTACGAAGAAAAGATAGACGAACTGCGCGCGCAAAAGGAGGGGGAGGCAATATGGCACAGCCGAGTTTCATCCAAACAATCGTAACCTCTTCCCGTATCCGTCTTGCGCGTAACCTCGCGGCGTATCCGTTCCCTCAAAAACTTACGGGAAAGCTCGCCAAAGAGGTGGTATATCTTGTCGAACACGCACTTTCGCAACTGGATAACTTCCAAAAAAACGATATAGCAACGCTTAGCGAAGAGGAATCCATTTTATTGCAAGAACAGCATTTGATAAGCCCTGCGCTTATTCGTCGCAAGGGCATTAGCGCGGCGTTCGTGTCCCCCGATAGAACGATATCGGTTATGGTAAACGAAGAGGACCATCTTCGCCAACAATGTATTCAAAAGGGCTTTGAGTTATATAAAGCGTACGAAAGTATCAGCGGTATCGACGAGGCGTTGAGCGGTGTACTCGGCTTTGCGTACGACGAAAAGTTGGGGTACTTAACCGCCTGTCCAAGCAACTTGGGTACGGGTATGCGCGCCTCGGTTATGATGTTTTTGCCGGGGCTTGCGTGGAGTAAGGAGCTGGAAACGTTTATCCCCAAATTAAAGGCAGGCGGCTTGACGGTGCGCGGTGTGTTCGGGGAAGGCACGGCGGCGGAAGGGTATAATTATCAAGTGAGCAACGAACGCACTCTCGGCGCGTCCGAAGAGGAAATTTTGGACCAAATGGTGCGTATGACGATGAAACTTTGCGATTTGGAAATTCGCGCAAGAGAACGTATGCTCAAAGAGAACAAACAACAGTTGAAAGACGTTTGTATGCGCGCGTACGGTACGCTCACCCATTGCGTATTGCTCCCTCAAAAGGAAGTAATGGAAGAAATCGTAAAGATAAAGCTTGGCGTAGCGCTTGGCTTTTTCCGCGCGAGGGATATACGCGATTTGAACGATTTTATGGCGGATATGCGCCCTGCCTCCTTCCGTTTGGAGAACGGCTTGCAAGGCGTAACGGAAATGGAGTGCAATATTGTCCGTGCGGATATCGTACGACAAATGCTCTATGAACTCATTGAAAAGGTCGATTAAAAAGGAAAATAAAAGGGAGAAACTATGCATCCTCTTTCCAAGGCATCGGAAAATTTAAGAAAGGCGTTTTCGTTGGTAAACGATATCGCCGTACAAAACGCCGTTCGTTACGTGGGTAGCGAACATTTCGTCTACGCATTTTTATTGATACCCGAGTGTTCCGCGTATCAAGCGTTGACCTCTTGCGGCGTGAAGAAAGAACAGTATAAAGAACTGTTTTTAAGAAGTTTGAACCCGTCGTCCAAATACGACGGTTTAACCCCCCGTACGCAAAAGATGTACGACGACGCGGTGTTGCTTGCGGCGGACGACGGTACGCCCGTTACGACGGCGCATATGCTCTACACCATTATAGGCGACGCAGGCAGTTGGGCAACCAAGTTCTTGAATTTGCTCACCGACGTAGAGGATTTGCGTCAAGCGGTACGCGATACGATTGTGCTCAAAACGCGTGAAATGCGCGCTTGCGCCGACTATGCTCCCTTTGAAAAGGAAAGCCTTTCCTTTGACGAAATGTTGAAAGGGGAAGAAAAGAAAGAGGATAAAGGACAACCCTCTTCTTCCACGATTGAAAGGGGCAACGCTTATCATAAGGTAAGCAAAAAGAGCGCGGCGGTAGAAAAGCTTTCCTCTTACGGTACGGATATGACCGAGCGTGCGAGAAAGGGGAAGATGGACCCTGTTATCGGTAGAAAAAAGGAAATAGAAAAGGTTATCCAAGTCCTTTCGAGAAGATTGAAAAACAACCCCGTACTCGTGGGCGAACCGGGGGTGGGCAAAAGCGCGATTATAGAAGGGCTTTCGCAACTTATCGTTAGCGGTAACGTGCCCGAACAGTTGTATAATAAAACGCTAATTTCGTTGGATTTGCCTGGTATGCTTGCAGGCGCGAGATACCGCGGTGATTTTGAAG
>JAZRSE010000113.1:0-3765 GCA_045651305.1 Candidatus Scatosoma sp.
GCCTATCCCTTTTCCGTGGCGCAGAGAGAGGGATTTGAACCCTCGGATACATTCCTGCATCACACGATTTCGAATCGTGCGCGTTCAACCGCTCCGCCATCTCTGCAAACAGCTTTTATATTATATACTATTCAATGTAAAAAATCAACTGTTTTTATGCCGTTTTTTTAATTTCCCCGTTGCGGATTTTCACGCAACGGGGAAAATTTGTCGTTACATAAGCGTAACCATAAGTTGCGATGCCAATACGATAAGCACCAATGCAATAGGATACGTAGACGCGTATGCCGACGCTACGTCGTCCGTGCCTGCCGTCGAAATGAGCGTACCAAGCGCGGGCGTACTCGTCATACCGCCCGTAATCGAGCCGAGGTTGTTAAGCAAAGGCAATTTGAGCAAGTATTTGCCGATAAAGAAACCTACAACCATAGGCACAATCGTCATAATTGCGCCGCCTGCAAAGCCCCACGCAACGATTGCCGCGCCGCCTGCGTTGGTGATTTCTTGTACCAATGCAACGCCGCCTTCGAAACCTGCGCCAAGCAAGAAGAGCGCCAAACCGAACTCACGAAGAACTTTCAACGTGGTTTCTTTTACTTCCAAAGACAATTTACCAATATGTCCAAAATGCCCGAATATCAAGCACATAATAAGCACGCCGCCCGTCGTACCAAGCGAGAAACAAGGGCCTGCATACCCTTTACCCGTCAAGGGAATCGTAATCGAGCCGAGCAACAAACCTGCGACAATCGCAAGACCGAAAGGCAAGAAACCAAAGTCTTCGCACTTAAAGAACTTCGAGTAATCTCTCTTTTCTTCCGACGCGCCGATTTGGATATAACTTCTTTCCGCATCCATATTCGATTTCAAGAACTTGGGCATAAGTTGTACGAACAATACTACGCCTACAACGCCGAAAGGATATGCAATCGCGTGGCCAAGCGTAATTCTTGCAACGTTTTCCGTCGCAGCGTCTACCGCCGCGGAGAAACCGGGCGTGGACGTCAATGCGCCCGACAATACGCCTGCCCAATATTCAGGGCCGTATTCCGTCATAATCGTACAAAGAACTGCAACAAGCGTACCTGCAAGGATAATAACTACACCCAAAAGAATATACGTTTTGAAGTTCTTTCTCAAATTCTTGAAAAAGTTAGGGCCTGCAATAAAGCCTACCGCGCCAACGAACATAATCAAGCCGATGTTTTGTACAGAGCCTTTCAAGTTCTTAACGACGGTTGCATCCGTGTTGGCCATATGGAACGAGCCAAGAAGAGGCACGTTGCCAAAATCGAGCGTACAAATCCAACCGAGCAAGATTGCAACGAGGAATACCCCTGCCGTGCCAAGCGATACGCCCTTAATGTTGATACCGCCAAGCAAATAGCCAAGCCCCAAAATTAAGAACATCAACGTAAACATTACGAACGTCGAGCTAAACTTAAAAGCACTTTCCAAGCCCTTTGCTTTCATTGCGCTTATACCGCACCAAACGGCGATACCTGCAACAACGGCAAGCGCAATTGCTATCCAAAGCCATTTCAAGCTTTTCTTTTTCTTCGTTTCTTCTTGAAGAACTACTTCTTCATTTTGATTTTCCATTTTCTTCCACTCCTTCTATGCGGACGAAAACGCACAAAGCGTACTTACCCCGTGCGTTTTGTCCTTTTATTAAGTTTTTTAGCAATTAGTTTGCTTGTCTTCTATAATCGGGAAGGAGCTTGGGAGATACTACATCCGTAGCAATACCTGCCTCTTCCAATTCTTTTTCGAACTCGTCAACGTGCGCAAGAGTAAGTTCTTTAAGTTCTACGCTCTTCCACTTTTCGCCTGCTTGTTGACCTGCGTTTCTACCGAATACGATGATATCGAGGAGCGAGTTACCCATCAAACGGTTGGTACCGTGAATACCGCCAACCGCTTCGCCTGCAACGTACAAGTTTTCAATGCACGTCATACCGTTTGCGCCGATATCCAAACCGCCGTTTTGATAGTGCAACGTCGGGTAGATAAGGATAGGTTCTTTACGGATATCAATGCCGTATTTACCGAACATACGGAGCATTGCAGGGATACGTTTTTCAATCGTACCTTCGCCGTTAAGAATATCAATAAGCGGCGTGTCAAGCCATACGCCTTCTCCGTCCGTCGTCTTGATACCCTTCTTGTTTTCCTTACACTCACGGATAATCGAAGATGCCGTTACGTCACGCGTTTCCAAGGAGTACACGAACGCTTCGCCGTCTTTGTTTACGAGTTGTGCGCCCAAGGAACGTACCTTTTCCGTTACGAGTGCGCCGTAGATTTGCGTGGGTTCGGCAGCGCCCGTGGGGTGATATTGCAACGTTTCGGGATACAACAATTTTGCGCCTGCGCGGTAGCCGAGTACAAGACCGTCCGCCGTTGCGCCGTAGTGGTTGGACGTAGGGAAACCTTGATAGTGCAATCTACCAGCGCCGCCCGTTGCGATAACGACGGTCTTTGCTCTTGCAACCATAATTTCCTTCGTTTCCATATTCATAAGCACCGCGCCTGCAACTTTGCCGTCGGTGTCTTTGATAAGTTCGATTGCGGACGTGAAATCCACTACCGTAATACCACGGTTGAACACTTCGTCACGGAGCGTACGCATAATTTCCGAACCGGAATAGTCGCGGCAAGCGTGCATACGTTTTCTCGAAGTACCGCCGCCGTGCGTCGTTACCATCGTGCCGTCTTCTTCCTTATCAAACATAACGCCGAGGTTGTTAAGCCACAAAATAGCCTCGGGAGCTTCGTTTACAAGCTTATACAAAAGTTCGGGCTTGTTCTTAAAGTGACCGCCGCCAAGTGCGTCCAAGTAGTGCGTAGCAGGGCTATCGTTGGGTTTATCCGCAGCTTGAATACCGCCTTCCGCCATCGCCGTGTTCGCATCACCCAAACGAAGTTTGGTAACAATCATAACGTTTGCGCCGCGTTGGTTAGCCTCAATCGCCGCAGAAGAACCTGCGCCGCCGCCACCGATAACGAGTACGTCTACGTCGTAATCAATCTTCGTAAGGTCGATTTTCATATCCTTTACGCGAGAATGACCTTGCAACAAATCGGCAAGTTCGTGCAAAACCTTACCACCTTTATTTTTACCAACTTTCAATTCTTCATACGCGGAAGTGATATAGTCGGGGTGGAATTGCGCCAAAACAGCGTCCTTTTCGTCAGCCGTCATACGCGCGTGCAATTTTTCAATACGGGAAGCGCGGCTCGCTTCCACTTTTTTCATCGATTCCAATTGTTCATCGGTATAGTGATACATAGCGCTTCTCCTTATTTCTCAATTTCTCTATGGTTATAGAGGTTCTTTTGTTCTTCAAGCGGAGTGTTCATAATCGTTTCCAAAGCCGCTTTGCAATCGCCCGCGTCGATTTCCGCAACACGGTTTACGAGATGTTCGCTCTTGGGAGCGAGGTATTTACCCGTAAGTCTACGCGTGAGCAACGCTACTTGGGGATGGGAAATGCCTGCGGGGCAACGGGAAGAACATACGCCGCACATTACGCAGTCGAAACTTTCTTCCGCAGCCTTTTCGTATTCGCCGCGTTGAGCGTATGCGATATATTGCATAACGTTAAGTTCTTGCGTGCAGCTCTTGGTGCAAGCGTTGCAACCGATACACGAATAGATTTCGGGATAGAGTTGCATCATAATTTGTTGCGTGGGCTTAATCTTTTCAATGTCGTACACTTGTTTTACAAGGGGGAAGAAAGGAAGGGTTGCTACGTACATACC
>JAZRSE010000114.1:0-8311 GCA_045651305.1 Candidatus Scatosoma sp.
CCTTCAAAAGATATGCCCATTGTACACCGCTACCCGTATTGATAAAGCCAGGCTCTGCAATACCAACCTCCATCAATGTACCTTGTTTAAGCTCCGACATCATTTGCGGTGTAATCGTACCGCTTAAAATTTCCGAACTCATCGGCTCGTGCATTTGAATATTGAAGTTGGAAATATACAAATCACAAGCGGAGATTGCATACAAGTCCAACGAATTGAAATCGGTAGAAGCTTGCACCCACGTTTTATAACGGTACATGCCGTTACCCAACGCCGTTATCTCAAATTCGAGATGCTTACGTCCCTCTTGCCCGTTTGCCGTATCGTAAGGAATCAATACGAGGTGTCCCGCCTTTACCTGATATGCGTCGAAGGTGATATCGTATATATAACCGTTCCCCGAATCGTCCACTTTTAAGTTATCCGTTAAAAAGCTTATAAACGACCCCGACATGCTTGGTGCCGATAAATGCAAGCCGTAGTTCCCAAACGCGCGCGTATCGTTGATTAACTTCGAACGGAGCGTCCTTTCAGCCTCGGAATTTTGCATATAAGCAAGCATTTCATAAGAAGCATTGAGGCCGGAGGTAGTAGGTATAGTAATTTCTAACAAATTGTTGTTCGTGAAATCCCACGTATAACCGCCGTCCGCCATCATTTCCGCATCGGTGGGCGCGTAATAGTCGGTACGCGTTTCCGCGCGTTGGATGCAACGCACCGTCATATCCGCAAGGTATACGTTCGGCGTATCCAACATGTAAAAATCCCAAACGAAATGTTGGTCGCTTGCCTCGAAACTTTCGTATTCAAGCGTCATCTTATGCACGCCTTTCTTAAAATCCATAACACGCAGGGATTTGTTATTGTGCGTCGTACCTTCTACGGGCTTGCCGTCGTCCAAGACGATAAAGGTCGCCTGCGTATCGTATTCGCTATAATACCAAAACTCAATCGTATATACATTTCGCATTGCAACGCCGTTTACCGTTGTCGCGCCTCTTTGTAAGTTGCCGTTTTCTCGCGAAACCCCATACAATAGATTTCCACCCTTTTCCGTCAAGTTCATTACGATACCCGACGAAGAATGCGAAGAAAGCGCCTTTTCTACGTCGCCGCCCAATTCTGCGAGGCTATGTCTTTGCGCTCTATAACCTTCTTCGTTACCGATTGCCATATAATGGTTATGCCAATCGTACACCACGCCGCCTGCCTCTTGCATTTTCGAAAGGGGCTCGATAGCGACGGGTTTTATCGCAAACGTGGATTGAACAACGGGCATACCTATATCGTTTGCGCCGCCAAAGAAGTTGCCTGCGTTGTTGTTACCAACCCTTGCAGTAACCGTTGCCGTTTGCTCCACCGCGATATCGCCGTTGAAAGTTACAACGCCGTCTTGGGTTATTACAGCGTCGCCCTCAACCGAATATTGTACGTCCAAATCGGCAAGGTTTTCCGTTTGCACCGAGAAAGATTCCCCTGCGAACATCCATTGCAAACCCGTTTCGTTCAACGCGTACACGTCTTCGACAACCGTATTAACGCTTAACACGTCTTGCAATTCTTCATACGTATAATGCGTATCGTTATAGACGAATTTCTTTCCGCTTGCCTCCGTTTTATCGTAGGTTACCAAGCCCGATTTTTTATACGCCGACATATTCAACCACTCGATAAGCGGCGTTTTCATTTCTTGGTTTACGATAATCGAATAGCTTTTTCCGTTGTTCAACGCCGACGATGCAACGTGCTCTACCGACCTTGCACTGCTACGTTCCACAGGCGCGTAAACAACGCTGCCATTGCTATATTGCACGTAGGCAATGGCAATAAATTCTCTATCCAAGTTTTCATACTGTACCTCACCGATAGAGGCGCGTATGTAATAATTCCCCGTGCTTTCCTCTTTCGCCAAATGGTCTTTGGTGTAGGTAAAGCGGAAATGCGGTGCAGACTCGAAAAAGGTGCGATAATCCTTTTCCGCCGTTTGCGATTCGTATTTATCCATATACGAATCGGGGAAAATCATCATCCCTGCCGTTGCGCCGTTGTTTTGAATAGCATTTACGGCGTCACTGGAAAGCAATGCCGCAAAACGGATTGCAGGGTCGGTGTCGGCAAGCGACTCCGTATCCAGCGTGCGCACTTGTGCGCCCACCATAGAGATAACGCTTGCGTCCTCTACCACTTCTGCTTTGGTCGTGATAGTTCTTGACAAACCCACGCCAACGGATATCGTGCAAAAGGCAAGCACGGATAATATTGTTGTAGTTAATTTTTTACAATTCTTTCTCATTACTTACCTCCCCACGAATCCCAATCCATATTGCTGTCGTTGCCGACAAATTCGTCGTTCTCATAATCATAACCGTCGCCAATCGTCCAAACGGTAACGTCCGTTATCGTCCAATCGCAATCCGCGTCGCGATAAGCGTTTTGCGCGTGCATCGAAATAATCGTACAATCAGGCGCGAGCATATTCTCGCTTACGATATCATAATCGAAGATAAACGCTTTCGTTGCCTCTTCGTAATGCCATTTACCGTTGTCCGTTGTAATACTTTGCAAACCAACCTTCGTGTAAACGCCGTCCACGCAATACCACATATCAAGTTGCAAGCCCGCGCATACGTTTCCGTCCATTACAGCCGTCCACTTATAAACGAGCGTGCCGTCCTTGTTTTCCGCAAAGTTCAAAGGAATATCCAATACGAACAACGTCGTGCCGCTGCTGCCTGCGCTATTAACACGAATAACCGCGCCGTCTTGCGTGTACGAGAAGATGATACCGCCGTTCCAACCCGTCGACGAGCCCGTCATATTGATATTGAGCCCGTAATATTCGCTACTCGTGCGCGACATCGTTATAGATACGTAGTTCTCGTTAAGGTTTTCAACCGCCTTATGTACGTAGTCTTTATCGTTGTCGTACGTTTGAGGGTCGGGGTAAACATTTACAGAGTCTTCATCGTTCATCGGGGAATCCCCGCACGCATAATAGATAAAGGAAGTTTTATCTACCGTCGTTTCATTAGGAACGGTGAACGTAATTTTATCGCCGTTTACCGTGAAGTAATCGGGTAACGTGTCCGCCGCCTTGTAATTGTGTTTTGCCTTTACGTTCAACTCGGTGCCTGCCTTGTAAAGACCGCTGGAAACGCCGTCGTCGAATAGCGCGTTTTCGATTCTCACGTAAATATATTCGTCCGTGGCAAGTCTATCCAAGTTATGATTTTGATATTCTTGCATTGCCGCGCCAAATTCCAACATATCGTTGATTACGGCAACCAATTTCTTATCGTTCGTTGCGCTTCTGTCCGTCTTGCCAAGTTTCGCGTATGCGTACTCTAATATACTATATTTGAGCGGCTCGCTATAAGTAGCCTCTGCGCCGGGTACGTAAACGCAAGCATATACGTCGTCCGTCATCTTTCTAACCGATAATCCCGTGTATGCAAATACGGGATATTTGACGTAGTTGATAGTCGCCGTCATAGACGCCGTGAGTTCCTCATCGTGCGTGCCGTACACGTATTCGCTTTGAGGCGTCGTCCATATAAGCACCCTTACGTTGGATTTTTGTTCTTCCGTAAGACCTATGATTTCCACCGCGTATTGAATATGAATATTGTCTTTGAGGGAAATATTCGCCGCTTTGAAATTCAACGTAATCGGCATTTTTTGCTCGCACGTATCACAAATGCAATCGTCGTTCGTGTCTACGCAAGAGGATACGGTTTCACCGCAAACGTCGCACAAATGGTCGAAACCAAAGTCCAAATGTTCGCCAAGCTCGCCTGCGACAAAGTATGCGCCCGTTGCCGTCTTACTGCTTTCACCGCACGCACAGCTATAATAGTACGCGCCTTGCGCCAAACAGCTTGCAGGGTATTTCTCGTATGTATTGGAAGTATTCTCCACGTCGTAAACGTGCGCGCTTGTACCGCCTCTTAAAATACAATTTGCATCTACGGTAGACACTTCGTCGTCGAGATTTATCGCTTCGACGCTGCGTCTCATTGAGTATACTTCGCTTTCTTGGTTCGCGTCCACGCAAGCGCTTAACAAATCGCCGTCGTCGCCGTTGTCGTCCAAGTTCACGTCGCTATATTCGAGCGTGCTTGCAGTAGCCGCCGCCAAATACACGTCGTCTACCCATACCGTACCCGTTGCACCGTAGAAATAGAAACCAAGGGAGTGCGCGCCCGTTACCGTCGGCGTGAAATCGAGCGTGAACGTCTTCCAATCCCTCGTCCCAATTTCTCCGTCGATACCGTCCAAATAGCCTTCTCTTGCTATGACCGTCGTAGCGGAAGTACCGCTGCCGCCCTCACGGATTTGCGCCCATATCCCCTCGTCCGTGGTGGAATTTTCGCCCACGTCAACGTTTTCCGTCTTCACGTCAAAATACAAGGTGTACGTTTGCCCTGCCGTCAAGCCTACCTCTTGCTCGATAAGCTGACTGCTTTCCGCCAAGTTGGTCATTTTCAACGCGCCCAATTCAATCGTTCTCGCTTGATTTGCAGAATCGGACAACCATCCTTGCTCCCAAGCCGAAAGGTCGCCGTCGTTGAAATTGCCGCCCGAAATAAGATTGGCTGTGTCGGCGCTTGCCGTCGTCACGGAAGACGACTTTGCAAGCGTTACCGCGCCAAAGCTTATGTAGGCAACGCCAACCGTCACCAATCCATATATCCATTTTTTAATACGTTTCATATCTAAAACCCCTCTATATCCAAAAGAAAATCTTGCCGTAAAATTTTTCCACAGCTATCATTAGAATTCATCCCACTCCAAGTTATCGTCGTCTTGGTCGATGGAATGTCCCAAGATTATATCTTCTTGATAAAGAATAATCTCTATTTTCGGTTTTTCGTATTCTTCTCTACCGTCCATATAACACTCCCTTCCAGATTGAAATTTTATAGACATCTTTTTTAGCTCTGCTTATTTACGACAAACCGTTGGGTTTGTTCGCCGACACGGTAATTTCCTTTATCGTCCAATCGCAATCCGCGCCTTGATACTCGTTTTGTGCTTTAAACGAGATAATCGTACAATCGGGCGCAAGCATATCTGCGCTTACGATATCGTAATGGAGAATAAACGATTTTGTTTCCGCGTTATAGCTCCATTTATTCGCGAGTCCTGTGATTTCCGCCAAACCCGCTTTCGTATAAACGCCGTTTACGCCATACCACATATCCAGTTGCAAACCGGTACATACGTTTCCGTCCATTACAGCCGTCCATTTATAAACGAACGTGCCGTCCTTGTTTTCCGCAAAATTCTCGGGAATATCCAATAGGAACAACGACGTTCCACTGCCACCGACACTGTTAATACGGATATGCGCTTTGTCTTGCGTGTACGAGAAGATGATACCACCCTCCCAACCGTTAGCGGAAACCGTCCCCGTCAAATTGACGTTGAGCCCGTAATATTCGCTACTCGTGCGCGACATTATTATAGATACGTAGTTTTCGTTGACGTTTTCAACCGCTTTTTGCACGTAGTCTTGATTGTTTTCGTACGTTTGCGGTGTAGCCAAGAGCACGTTTGCCGCCCCATTGTTCATCGGGGAATCCCCGTATGCGAGATAGACAAACGACGTCGTATCAATCGTCTTTTGGTTGGGCACGGTGAGCGTTACCACGTTGCCGTCCACCGAAAGATAGCTGGGCAACGAATCCGCAAACGTATAATTGGTTTTCGGCGTTATCGTCAATTGCTTGCCAGGTTGATAAAGACCATAGGAGAACCCGTCGTCGAATACCGCGTTTTCGATTCTCACGTAAACGTATTCGTCCGTAGCAAGTCTATCCAACTTATAGTTTTGATAGATTTGCATAGATTCGCCAAGTTTCAACATTTTTTGAAGAACGCCAACCAATTCCTCGTTGTACTCAACTTCTCTATCCGTTTTACCCATCATTGCTTGGGTGTATTCCAAAATACTGTATTTCAACGGCTTGCTATAATATCCGCCGCCTTCCCCCCAAAATACGCAAGCGTACACTTCGTCTGTCATTTTTCTTATCGACAAATCGGTGTAAGCAAACACGGGATAGCTAACAAAGTCGTACGTCATTGTCGAAATCGAGGTAAGTTCCGCATCGTGCGTACCGTACACGTATTCGCTTTGAGGCGTCGTCCAAACGAGCACGCGCAAGTTTTCCTTTTGTGCGTCCGTAAGCCCCTCGGTGTTGACTGCGTATTGAATATGAATATTGTCTTGTATCGAAATGTTCGCACCCTTAAACGACAACTTAACGTCCATTCTTTCGCCGCAAATATCACAAACGTAGTCTTGATTTGTATCCTCGCAATAAGAGATAATCTTGGAGCATACGTCGCAAAGGTGGTTTTTACCATAATCCACACAAGGCCCGTATTCGCCTGCCGTGAATACTGAACTCAAATCCTTATCGCCGCATATACAACTATAATAATACCCTGCAAGGTTACGGCAGTCCGCATTGTATTTCTTAAATTCGTCCGTTGCCACCTGTCTATCGTAAACGTGAGGAGTAATCGTTGCGCCGCACGTTTCGCACTTATGGTCGTTATTGGTATCCCCAGACGTATGCGGACAAACGACCTCTACCGTGGCGGTATATTTGGTTAAAACGCCGCTGTCTGCAAGCGAGGTGTTTCTACCGCTTAACGTGTAGTTAATCGTCGTAACACCCATTTTCTTTGCGGTTATCAAGCCGTTTGCGTCAATCGACGCAACGCTTGTATCGCTAGACGTGGGCGCACCGAACACCTTGTGCGTAACACCGTCGTAAGAGGTCAAGTTCAAAAGCGAATTGGTTGAAACGGTATCGCCGAGGTTCACCTTAATAACGCTGCCGCTATTGCTTGGAGTGCCTTGAACGGGCGCAAGCGAGAAGTTCGAACCTGCGTAATATCTACCGCTCGATACCGAGTAGTAATAGGTTTGTATGCTCTTGCCCTTAATCTTGTAGAGCGCAATCAACGATTCTTGGTCGTTAAACGTACCTTGCGCGTCCAACTTCATTTGAATAATAGGGTTGCCTGCGTCGCCGTATGCAACCGTCGTCGTTACACCGTAGCTAACCGTATGTCCGCAAAGCACCATAAAAATATTGGGGCATTTGCTAATGAGCGTATTCCAAAGTTCGTCCGGTCTAATCGCGCCGTCGTGACCCAAATCCGTCCAACCGTTGAAGTTATAAGAGGTGTCGCCGTTCAAATACGCGTGCGTGGAAATGATAACGTTGTAGCTGGGGTTAGCGTCAATCAACGCTTTCGCCTTTGCAACCGTTTCCGCCTTTACGCCGTATTCAAGCGACACGATTAAGTATTTATCTTCGCCGTTTTCAAACTTGTGCCAAGAGTTTTGCATCTTCCCTGCATCGAACACGCCGAAGTTTTCATTTCCAAGCCAACTTGCAAAATTGGAATAAGGGAAATACTTTTCAAAGCTCGTTGCCGTACGGTCCATAGGTTTATCTTGAAACAAGTTCCAATACCCGTTGTAATCGTGGTTGCCCATCGTCAATACGTAGGGAAGATTTGCGTCCTGCAAGTATTGATGCGATTCTTGCGCGATTTTCCACTCCCCTTCGTCGGGACATTGGTCAACCGTGTCGCCTACGTTTACCACGTATTTCATATTGTACGAAGTTTTGTTATCCGCAATCCACTTGTATAATTGCTTGTAGTACGAACCGCTTGCGTCCGCTCTCTTTGCAAAGTTTTGCGGGTCGCCAATACCAACGAGCGTGAACGAGCCGTCGCTAAAATCGGTGGGATAGCTTACGCCCGACGCCCAATGGTTTTCTGCACTCAACGTCGTCGATTTAACTTTTACGCTTATAGGGCAAGCGCTGTTAAACGACGTGTTGCCGCGAAGTTTGTATATGTAAGCACTACCGCTGCCTTTGAGAGCAGGGTTGTTTATCAACAAAGTCTTCGTCGTCGGCGCAACGATACCCGTATTTAATGCGTCGTAGGAGAACGTAACCTTTACGCCCGACGTGGTATCTACGCTCGTAAACTTGATTTCCGTTTTACCGCCAAGCGCCGCACTACACTCGGGTTGACGATACACTTCACTCATAAGCGGCGTTCTCGTAAACGTGTTGCCGCCTTTGCACTCAATAATAAAAGGAGTTAAGGAATTACACGTAACCAAAGCCAACCAATCGCCCGACGTATTAGACGCATAAAGGTTCAATGCGTCGTTCTTGTTGGTAACGTAATCTTTATCATAATACGTATAACTGCTAGGAACCGCCTCACTGCTTGCCACGTACTTCCAATCAACTTTATCTACGCCGGCGTT
>JAZRSE010000115.1:0-6186 GCA_045651305.1 Candidatus Scatosoma sp.
GACTTCTCTTCAAACGGGTGTAAATAATACTTGGCGATACGCATACCTTGCACGCCGCAAGCGCCCGTGCCGATAAGTCGGTTTGCACCGCATTGTAGGGGACAAAGTTTGCAATTTTCCAAGCTCTCTTTCAACGTTTGCATCATAGAAATATTATAGCATAAGTAAATTTTTTTTGCAAGCGCATTGCAAGGGATAGCATAATAAGTTGACAAGGGATAGGCAAATGCGTTATAATAGGTATCCCGAGTGAAAAGCATAGCTTTTCGCGAGTGGGAACTTCGTTGCAAATCCCAGCGGCAACGATGAACTATGTTAAAAAGAGGAGTTTTTACATGAAAAAGTTTTTTACCAGCGAAAGCGTTACGGAAGGGCATCCCGACAAGGTTTGCGATAACATTTCCGACGGCATTTTGGACGCCATTTTAACGCTTGACCCCTATGCGCGCGCGGCTATCGAGTGTTCGGCGGCGTTTGACACTTTGTTGATTATGGGCGAAGTAACGACGACGGCGAAAGTGGACTATGAGGCTACGGCGAGAGAAGTTATCAAAAGAATCGGTTATGATTTCGGCACGTTTGCATACGATAAATGCAAAATTTTAGTGGCGATACATAGCCAATCCCCCGATATTGCTATGGGCGTAAACGCGTCCGTGGAAAAGAAAGCAGGCGGCGACGAGGCAGACCAAATCGGCGCGGGCGACCAAGGCATGATGTTCGGTTATGCTTGTAGAGAAACAGAAGAGCTTATGCCCCTTACCATTTCCCTCTCGCACAAGCTTGCACGTCGTTTGACGGACGTTAGAAAGAACGGTTTGCTTACCTATTTGCGCCCCGACGGCAAAACGCAAGTTACCGTAGAATACGACGGGCATATTGCAAAACGTGTGGATACGGTGGTTATTTCCACGCAACACGACGCAGTTGTTTCGCAAGCGCAAATCCGTGTGGATATGAAAAAATACGTTATCGACGAAATTATCCCTGCAAACCTTATGGACGAGAATACCAAGATTTTCATCAACCCCACGGGTAGATTTGAGATTGGCGGACCGGAAGGGGATAGCGGACTTACGGGCAGAAAAATCGTTGTAGATACTTACGGCGGAAGATGCGCGCACGGCGGCGGCGCGTTCTCGGGCAAGGATTGCACGAAGGTTGATAGAAGTGCGGCGTACTATTGCAGATACATCGCAAAGAACCTCGTTGCGGCAGGTCTTGCCGACGAAGTGGAAATTCAAGTGGCGTACGCTATCGGCGTTGCCAACCCCGTTTCCGTATTCGTAGATAGCCACGGCACGGGCAAAGTTAGCGACGAAACGCTTGTGGAAATCGTGAAAAAGGAATTCGACCTTCGTCCCTATTCCATTATTCAATCGCTCGAACTTCGCAAACCCGTATTTGCGGCGACGGCGGCGTACGGACATTTCGGTAGAGATGGCTTTGCGTGGGAAAAGACGGACAAAGCGGATAGCTTGAAAAAATATTTGTAAGAAAAAAGGAGAGCAACTGCTCTCCTTTAATTTTTTATTTCGATTGTTTTTTGGGTTTGGGTAACTCTTGTTCCTTGCCGTCTATAAGGTAGAAATCCATAAAGAAGGAGGCGGCGGAAAGGGCAGCCGTTACGAGATAGAAAATTTTAGAAACCCAACCTGCGGGGTACAATACGAGGTATGCGATAAACAACGCAAGCAGCCCGATTGCCACAATCGCTTTCACGATGAGGGCAAGTTTGCGCGTCTTTTTCCCTGCGCTACCGCGAAGATACTTAATGCCTGCAAACAATAATAAAACGAAGGCAAAAAATGCGATAGGGGTGGAGAATATGACGTATAAAGTAACTATGAACACGGCGTAGACTTCGTCAATTCCTGCCGATTTTGCATACGTGCCGTACGCAACGAACTCGTACGCGCAGGATAAATAGGTGATAACGAGAAGTAGCAGGGAAAGGAATAAAGTGGAAATGCCGACAAGTTTTTTAGCGTTCATTAGGTAGCTCCTCTTATAAAAGCACGATGCCGTTTTCCTTACATACCTTGCGCGTTTCTTCGTCCCACAAGGAAACTTGCACTTCGCCGATATGCGCTTTGCCCAAAAGGAGCATCGAAAGACGGGATTGTCCAATACCGCCGCCGATGGTTAAGGGCAACTGACCGTTTAAGAGTGCGCTATGGAAAGGCAACACTCTTCGTTCGTTTGCGTTCGCTTTGGTGAGCTGCTCGTCGAGCGCTTTTTCGTCAACACGGATACCCATGGACGAGATTTCAAACGCGCAGTCCAAAATATCGTTCCAAAAAAGTATATCGCCGTTGAGCGTCCAATCGTCATAGTCGGGCGCACGAGAATCGTGCGGTTCGCCCGAGGCAAGCTTGTCGCCGATTTGCATAATGAACACCGTTTTGTATTCCTTTGCGATGGCGTTTTCACGTTCTTTACCGCTCATATTCGGGTACATGTCTTCAAGTTCTTGCGAGGTGATAAAGTGCACGGTGCGGACGAGTTCTACGTCGATTTGCGGATAACGGCATTTGAGGAAATCGAGCGTGTCGCAAATAGCGCCCACGATGCCTTGCACCACTTTTTTGAGGTATTCCTCGTTTCTCGTTTCACGGGTGATAATCTTTTCCCAGTCCCATTGGTCGGTGTAGACGGAGTGCAAATTATCCATATCTTCGTCACGGCGAATAGCGTTCATATCCGTATATAAACCCTCGCCTGCGGAAAAGCCGTATTGTTTAAGCGCCATACGTTTCCATTTTGCAAGCGAGTGCACGACAACGGCGTCTTTGCCCGTTTCTTTCAAATCGAATTTAACCGCTCTTTCCACGCCGCTCAAATCGTCGTTCAAGCCTGTGGTGGGGTCAACGAAGAGGGGGGCGGAAACACGCTTTAAGTTGAGCGCCAAGCAAAGGCGTTCTTCGAACGTGCGTTTAAGTAGCCCGATAGCCGTTTGCGTGTCGTACATACCGAGCGCGGATTTATAACCTTTGGGTACGATAACTTTACTCATAATTTCTTATCCTTTTCAAGGAATTTATGATAGTATAGCACTTTTTTTTTCGTTTGTCAATTCTTAAAGGGGAGCGGATACAATATTGCAATAAAAAACCGCTCTTTGCGAGAGCGGTTAATCGAGTTCTAAATCGGGGCTGGCAAAAAGCGGACTGTCAAAAAATTCCGTGGGGGAAACGCCCAATCCTACGCACACTTTCAACACCACGGTTAAAGAGGTGGTTTTCGTTTGCCCACGATACAAATTTTGCAAGGTGGCAACGGGCAAGGCGGAATCTTTTGCAAGTTTATACAAACTTATCCCCCGTGAATATAAAAATTCATCTATCCGTTTGGAAATTACCGTTGAAATCTTCATATATATCCTCTACTCCTATTATATCATCTAACAGTTGAGTTTTTATGTGTAAATATACACATAATCACTTGCAATAAGGCTTTTTTTATGGTATAATAGGTAAAAAAATCAAACAACGGTTGATTTTCAACTAAAAGTAAAGAGAATTCAACCAAGAGTTTAGCGAAAAAGTATTCCTTTTTGAGAAAAAATATTGTATAATAGACTTATCAAAAAGGAAAGGAGAAATCAAAGGATGGAAAACACAACAAGCAACATTTCCAAGTTGGCGTTATTGCGAAAAGCAAGAAATTTGACGCACGCGGAGTTAGCGGCTTACTTAAACGTGTCGATTAATGACGTGGAGAAATACGAAACGGGCGAATTGGAGATGGACGCCGCAACGGCGAATACGCTTGCGACATTTTTTAACGTGTCGCCTGCGTATTTTATGGTAGAAAACAGGGAATCGAAAACGGAGAGGGAAGAAAAGAAAGAATCCTTGGGTGGAAAAATTTTACAACTTCGTAAATCGCGCGGGCTTACGCAGGCGGATTTGGGGCTATTGTTAAACGTTTCGTATCAAGCCGTGTCTAAATGGGAAAGGGACGAATCCTGTCCCGATTTTGAAACGCTCTCCAAATTGGCGCAATATTGCAACGTTTCCGTTTCTTATTTTGAAAAAGAAAATAAGGATGGCGCCGTTGATACAAGCGGAAGAGACGTTGAAGAGTTTGTGGGGGTTTGCAAAGATTGCGGCGTGGTCGTTTATGCAAACGACGTGGGCGAACGTACCCCTCAACTGTTATGTAAATCTTGCGTGGAAAGACGTGCGAATCTTTCCAAAATAAAAGCGGAAGAAGAAAAACGCGATAAGGAAAGAAAAGCGGAAGAAGAAAAGCGCATAAAGGAAAAGAAAGCGCAAGAGGCTAAATTTAGAGAGCAAGAAGCCCAATTGAGGGCGGCGGAATACGACGCGGAAGTTAAAAGAACCCGTAACCGTGGTTTAATATGGGCGGCTGTACTTATCGGCGTGCCGTTTTTGATTTACGTAATCAGCGCGTTCGCGTCAGGGGTAAAAGCAGGCGTTGTTATCCCTACGGCTTTGGTTGGCTTGGTATTTTTATATACGTACGTAGCGCAACTGTTTTGGGACGGCGCGGTGGTAGATTGTACGCTTGCAGGCGGTAAAACAATCGGTACGCCAGGGGTAATCTTTACGTTGGACTTGGACGGCTTGATTTTCCTGATTGTCGTAAAAATCTTGTTCGCGGTATTGCGTTTTATCGTCTTTATGCTTACGGTAGTAGTATGCGCGTTGGCGGCAATTTTCATTGCGCCTTTCACGTTCTTCCCTGCGTTAAAACGCGTGTCGAACGGTAACTAATTGAATAATATGAAAGTTTGAAAAGAATAGAGATAGAAAAGGACGGTTTGTATAAGCCGTTCTTTTCTTTTGGTTAAAATCTTATAAAAACGGGTATAAATAAACGATTATATAATAAAATCGACAAAAGCGTAGCTTTTCCGCGTAACTTTTCTTGGAAAAGAGGCGTAAAACGCTTTGATTTTTGGCGAAAATATTGTACAATAGAAATGACGGCGTATAAACACTACGTGTTTCTACGACGATTTGAAAAGAGAAAATAAAAAATCGGAGATTTTTATGGGACTTATTCGTTATATTAAAGGCGGCTATATGAGAAAAGCACTCAAAAAGCTGAACAAAATGGCTGACGAGGTAGAGGCATTAGAGCCGAAATATCAAGCGATGGACGACGTTACTCTTCAATCGCAAACGAACGTATTGAAAGAACGTTTGCAAAACGGCGAAACGCTCGACGATATTTTATACGACGCTTTCGCGGCGCTCCGCGAAGCGGCAAAGCGTGTACTTGGTATGCGCCATTTCCGCGTGCAAATTATCGGTGGTATCTGTTTGCACCAAGGTCGTATCGCGGAAATGCGTACGGGTGAAGGTAAGACGCTCGTGTCTACTTTGCCTGCGTATTTGAACGCGCTTTCCGGCAAGAGCGTACACGTTGTTACCGTCAACGACTATCTTGCGAAGCGTGACGCGGAATGGATGGGTAAAGTGCATAAGTTCATGGGATTGACCGTTGGCGTCGTAGTACCCGGTATGGACGACGAACAAAAGCGTTTGGCGTATCAATGTGATATCGTGTACGGTACGAATAACGAATTCGGCTTCGACTATCTCCGTGATAATTTGAAAACCGACCTTTCCAAGATGGTACAACGCGACCTTACGTTTGCAATCGTCGACGAAGTCGACTCCATCTTAATCGACGAAGCAAGAACCCCCCTTATCATTTCGGGTAAAGGGGAAAAGTCGTCCGATTTGTACGTTCGCGTAGACAAACTTATCCGTACGTTCACGGGCGGTTTCGACGATGAATTGAAAGAAGCGGAAGAAGAAGCTTACTCGTTGAAGAAGACGAATAAAAAGAATAAGAAGAAAGTAGTCGTAGACGACGTTGACGACGATGACGAAGACGAAGTAGACTACACGACGATGACGTTGGAAGAACAAGCCAACTACGAAGCGGAACAAGCGGAAAAACGCGCGAAAGCTTTGGAAAACGCACCCGAAGGTAAGAAGTCCTTGGCGGCGGCGAAGGCTTGGGACTATATCATCAACCGTAAAGAAAAGACGGTGGAACTTACGGACAGCGGCGCAATCAAAGCGGAAAAATTCTTCCACATCGACAACATTGCGGAAATTGAACACGCGGATTTGAACCACCACATTCAACAAGCCCTTAAAGCGCACAAGCTTTTCAAGTTGGACGAAGACTATATCGTGCAAG
>JAZRSE010000116.1:0-4050 GCA_045651305.1 Candidatus Scatosoma sp.
CGCGGTAATGCAAATGCTTCGCATTGCCCGTCTTCGCGCGCACAAAAACGCCATCAAAGCCGCCAAGGAAGAAATTGTACGCATCGAAAATGACCCGCATAAAGAAGCGGATTCCTATCAAAAAATCATCGCACTTACGGCGGAAATCGAAAGACATAAACAAAAAATGGACGAATACCGTCCTTTCTTTGACGAGCCGTATTTCGCGCGTATGGATTTAATCGACAATATCGAGGGATATAACAGTTATTATATCGGCAAAAAAGGTGACGTAAAGCTGGAAATCGTCGATTGGCGCGCGCCGCTTGCAAGAAGATATTATCAAAAGAGCTGTTCTTCTTTCAAGATTAACGAATACGAGTATAAGACGATTCTTCGCCGTGCAATTCGCACAAAAGACGGGAAACTAATCGACTATAAAAACGAATACCTTTCTTTGAAAGATTATCTCTCGCCCGAGGAAATTGCGGATAGGGACGAGGAAAACTTGCTCGACCCGTTCCTTAAAGAAATTATACGCGCGCGTAAAGAGGAAACGGCGGTACGCGATATCATCGAAACGATACAAGAAAAGCAGTACGAAATTATCACTTGTCCTGAAAAAACCAACTTCGTTTTACAAGGTTGTGCAGGCAGCGGCAAAACGATGGTTATGTTGCACCGATTAAGTTATTTGATGTACAATAACGAAAATATCAAGCCGCGCGACGTACTCGTTATTACGCCCAGCAATTCTTTTAATTCCTTTATTGACGAGTTGGCGGAAATTTTGCAATTAGAGCGTGTAAAAACGATAACGGCGTACGAATATTTCTTACAGGTATTGAAAAACGCAGGCATTGATATTGCGGATAAAATCGACCTTTCGCAAAAAGAGCCGATGGAATATTTGCAATACGTATATTCCAATCAATTCGTAAAAGACGTGCAAAAACGCTTGGATAAAGTGTTCGACGGGTTATACGGTCTATTCACCGCTAACGAGTGTCAAGACTTTATCACGGATATTTTAGAGGATTGCGGCGCGCAAATTTTGGCGTACGAGGGGATAAAAAATGCGTCTATGCGCGTGCGTCGTTGCGTGCTTGGCGAGATAAAAGAACGCAAAGAAGGCGGATTGTATTATACCAAGCCTTTCCGCGCATTGATGAACGCTATTTTAGACGTGCAGGATTTCTTGGGCGGAACGCTAAAAAGCGAAAATGCAAAATCGCCCGATTATTTCTACCGTCAAATGACCTCTTTTTACAAGAGCGCGGCTTTTGTGGCGAAGAACACGGGGCGGATTGTGGACGAGGCGTGCATCTCTTTGGACGAGCTGGCGCTTTCTTTGGAAAGGGAAATCGTCGATTTACGCCGTTACCGTCAACGCATCGGCGGCGTGGAGATATACACCTACGCGGATAGAATTGCTCGCCGAGAAGAGCTTATCAAAGAGGTGGAAACGGTTAAACAAAAGGTGCTCCTTATCGGGGATAGAAACACGGCGTTTGCCGAGTTCTATCGTTATTTACGCGCGGAAAAGGAATTTTGCGAGATTGGCGAGGGCAACGGTTTTATCGACGTCGTGCGCTATTTCTATCGGGAAACGGTTAAGAAATTTAAGCAAAAATTCGGCTTAACGTCCAAGAAGATGTATGCAACGGACGCGTATGCGTTGTGCGTGGTTTGGTCGGGGCTCACCGATAGGCTTTCGCCCGTGTATTCCTACGTGTTCGTGGACGAGGGGCAGGATATTTCCCCGTGCGAATATCAGTTGCTCCGCAAAATTAACAAAAAAGCGGCGTTTAACGTGTTTGGGGACTTGGCGCAAAACGTCACGCCTTGGCGTGGAGTAAAAGATTGGCAATCGGTTTTTGGCGATTACGAGTTGTATTCGTTAAATCAAAATTATCGTAACACCAATCAAATCGTCGATTACGTAGCCTCGTCCTTGCGTTTGGATATGGAATCCATTGGTTTCGACGGGCCTAACGTGGCGAATATTTCGCCAAGGGAAATTAGCGGCTTTTTCAAAAACAAAAAGGGCTTAAAAGCGGTTATTTGCTCGGCGGAAAAGAAAGAGGAAATGATGCGGAAATCGTATAACGACGTATCGCAAAAGGGCAAAATTTCCCGCTTAAAAATCAATATTATGACGGTGTACGAGAGTAAGGGGTTAGAATTTACCTCGGTTGCCGTTATTCCCGACGGATTGTCCGCAAGCGAAAAATATATCGCTTATACGAGAGCGTTAAAAGAACTTGCGGTTGTGGAAAAGCGCAAATAAACGACAAACGCGGCGGCAACGAAATTGTGGAAAAAATTTCGCTCAAACATTTGAAAAAATTGAAAAAATATGTTACAATAGGATAAAATGGTAGATTTTGGCGTATTTTTCCCTTGAAATTGTGGAAAACTTTACGTTAAAAAAGGCATTTAGCGAAGATAGACGGAATATTACGGAGTTAGCAAGATGGCGAAAGAAGTGAAAAACGAAACGAAAAACGACGGGTATAGCGCGAAAAACCTTGAAGTGTTGGAAGGGCTTGACGCCGTTCGTATGCGTCCTGGTATGTATATCGGGTCGACGGGTATCAAGGGTTTGCACCATATTCTTTGGGAAATCGTAGACAATGCAATCGACGAGGCGGCAAACGGGTTTGCAAATAAAGTAAAGGTAACTTTACACACGGACGGCAGCGCATCCGTTGAAGATAACGGGCGCGGTATCCCCACCGATATTCACCCCAAAGAAAAAGTTTCGGGCGTGCAACTCGTTTTCACGAAATTACACGCAGGCGGTAAATTCGGTCAAGGCAATTACGAATATTCGGGCGGTTTGCACGGTGTAGGCGCGTCCGTTACCAACGCTCTTTCCGAGTGGTTAAAGGTAGAAGTTTATCGCAATAAACGCATTTATAAGATGAGCTTTTCTTCCCATAACGGAACGGGAAAGAATAAAAACAAGATTATTTCGGGCGACCCCGACGGACCTTTGGAAGATACGGGAATTCGCACCAACCGTCAAGGCTCGTATATCCGTTTCAAGCCGGACGCTCGCGTTTTCTCGGAAACGGATTTCGATTTGGAAACGGTAGAGGAAAGATTAAATCAACTCGCGTTCTTAAACCGCGGCGTTGAAATTACCATCGTTGACGAGCGTATTTCTATGGCGGAGGCAAAGCGCGCGCGTGCGCTTTGGGAAAGCGAAAACGAGGAAACGAGCGAGGTTGACGGGGAAAATACGGAAACGGAACAAGTTGCGGCGGAAGAAAGCGAACAAGCAACGTTGTTTGATTTTAACGAACAAGGACAAGCCTCTTTGTTCGACGCCGTAGACGAGCTTGCTTTGGAAAGCGAACCCTATCGTATGGTATTCAAATACGAGGGAGGTATTTCCGATTACGTGAAATCGCTCACGGACGGTGAAAAGAAGTTGTATTCCGCGCCTATCTACTATAAGGCGACGAAAAACGATATTCAAGTAGAATTTGCTATTCAGCATACGGGCGCGTATAGAGAAAAAATGTTCTCGTTCGTAAATAATATTCCCACGCCCGAGGGCGGCTACCACGAAATGGGTTTCCGTTCCGGTTTGACGAGAGTGCTTAACGAATATGCAAGAGCAAACGGCTTTTTGAAAGACAAAGACGCCAATTTCCAAGGGGACGATTTTAGCGAAGGGCTTTCCGTCGTTCTCTCCGTTAAAATGGCAAGCGTGCAATTCGAAGGGCAAACCAAGACGAAACTTGGCAACACCGAGGCTCGTCCTGCGGTAGAGGCAACCGTAATCGAGGGCTTTAACGAATTTAAGAATATCCGTGGTTATAAAAAGACTATGGAGGAAATTATCAAGAAAGCGCAGGGCGCGGCGAAATCGAGAATTGCGGCGAAAACGGCAAAGGAAAACGCCCGTGAAAAGAACAAGATTGACGGCTTAACGCTTATCGGTAAATTGGCGGCTTGTTCGGGAAGAAAACCCGAACTCAACGAAATGTTTATCGTAGAAGGGGATTCGGCAGGCGGCACGGCAAAACAAGCGCGCGTAAGACAATTCCAATCCATCTT
>JAZRSE010000117.1:0-3417 GCA_045651305.1 Candidatus Scatosoma sp.
CCTTGTTGCCGTTAAGCGTTGCGGTGGGTTGGTTCCACGCGCCTTCGTTGTACGTTCTGGGCGTAGACCAAGCGCTATCCAAATACACGACGCTATCGCCCTTTGCCTTTACGTAAATCGTTTCGTTATGTTTAAGAGTAACGGAAAGCCCCGTTATTTCTTTTTCTTCGCCGTTTGCGCCAATCTTGTACACGTAGCCGCTTGCGTTTTCAATTTCCGTCCAGCTTGCCACGTCGTTTACAAGGCTTACCACAGGCGTTGCAAGCATAGACGCTTGATAGGTGACCGCTCTCGACCATTTACTATCCAAGCTCGTTGCGCCGTTGCCCTTTGCCTTTACGTAAATCGTTTCGTTGTGTTTAAGGGAAACGGAACGCTCCGTCGCCGTTTTTTCTTGGCCGTTATCGCCGATTTTGTACACGTAACCGCTTGCGCCGCTCACCTCGTTCCATTTCGCCACGTTGCCGTCGAGCGTCACCACGGGCGCGGTAAGTTCTTCCGCTTTATACGTTGCAGGATACGACCAAGCCCCGTCGAGCGTCGTCACGCCGTTGCCAATCGCTTGCACTTCAATAGATTGGTTGTGCGTCAAGCCCATATAACTCGTGCCCGTCGTCGTTTTCACTTCGCCGCCGTTTATCTTGTAGCGGTAGCCCTCTGCGCCGTCGATAGGCGACCAGCTTGCCGTCGTACCGCTAATCTTAACGGTGGGCGTTGCCAACGTTTTCGCCAAGAACGTTACGCCTGCCGACCAACTACTATCCAAATAGTTGATGCCTGCGCCAAGCGCTTTTACGTAAATCGTTTCGTTGTGTTGAAGAGTGACGGAATTGCCCGTCGCCGTTTTTTCTTCGCCGTTTTGTCCAATTTTATATACGTAGCCGCTTGCGTTTGCCACGTTTGCCCAGCTTGCCACGTTGCCGTTCAACTTCACTTCGGGCGTAGAGAGCTGCGTCGCGCTAATATCTTGCCCCGAGAGGCTGATAACCAAGAATTGGTTTGCCGTTTTTTGATTGGTGCCGTCTTGAACGACTGCCGTCACTTTAACAACCGTTCTCGTACCCGTCAACGGCGTCCACAACCAATACCCGTTCCGCACTTCGCCAAGCGTTTTGCCCGTCGCGTTATCCACGAACGTATATGCAATATCTTCGTCCCCCTCGTACTCGAACAATTCGCTCACGGGGATTTCCATTTCCTCGCCCTTGGGGTAGTTTGCGTTCAACTTATACGTCTTTGCCTTAATAGGTAAATCGGGTTTTTCCGCCTGCGTGTAGTACGAGCCGAGGTTGCCGTTTGTAATCGGCGCAATACCAAGTTGCTTAACGTCTACGAAACAACCCGTTCTGTCCGCGCCCATATCGGGGAAGGAGCTGTCCGTCCAAAAACCGAGATAGCCCGTCGTACCCGAGAAATTGTAGTTGATGTTCTTATCTACCGTAAGGCTCGTGCTCCCGTCCGCGTACGAGGTAAATTGGTTGCGCTGTTCGTATTCGAAGAACAACGTATTATCGTAATAGAATTTTACGACGATACCGTTATTTGCAGCGTTGTTCTTCACCTCGAAATCAAACCAATGATATTCGCCGTCCGCATAAGGCACGCCGACGTCCGCCGCCGAACGTATATCTTTATTATTGATTTTGCCGTTATAATCGAAATCTTTGCCGATATCGTTTTCAACGCCCTCATACCATCTCTTTTCTACGAGGGTAACACGGTCCCAGCCACGTCCGTCAAAGCACTCGTTACGATACAAACGGATAACGTCCATCAATCTGCCTTTCACCGCGTATTCCGTGCCGCCGCAAACAGGGCACTTATCTTCGCTGTTCAATAAACGACCTTGCCCGTCGATACCGCAAGTTCCCTTGGAGCAATACTTATATTCCAAATATTGTTTTTCGAAACAAATACTGAAATACGCAGGGCCGTCCCAAGGACGCGCGTACAAGGGGAAGAAACCGCTAGACGCGTCGTAGTTAATCATAAAGGAAATATAGAACGTGGAATAGTCCCATTCCTTCGCCGATTCTATACCGTCAATTTGATACGCCGTCGTAAGATTCATATTTGCGTACATAGAGTACTTAAAATCGTCCAAACGGTTGGTTTTATACGTTGCGAAAGGGCCGCCAATGGAGGAAATACCGTCCATATACATACTATCGCCGTCAAACCTCGTAACACCGGAAGCGATTTCGTCTATTTCCCAATCCCATTTATTGAGCGCCAAGTTTTGGCTATCGGCAACGCTCGTAGCAGCCGAGGCCGTTACGGGCGATTGCGCCTTTTCAATGGACGTTGCCGCCAAAGGGATTGTCGCCAACATAAGCGTAGACAAACCGCCTACGATTATGTTTTTCATTTTTCCTTTCATCCTGTTTCTCCTTATTTTTCCTATCTTTCAGAGTTTCAGTTATTATTACTTCTTCGTGCGAAGTTGAACGTACGTCTTGTATTGGTTAGTCAACCAACGGATATAGTCTTTCGTCAAATCGGGCTTGCCGTCCTTCATTGCGCCGTAGCTGATTTCTTGTTTATAGAACGCTACCATATTCGCATACGTCGTAGCAGGGTCCGCCGTGCCGTTCCAAGCGGGCGTTGCACATTTTGCGTACATTTCCGAATCGGCATACGCCAAGTGTTGCGACATTTCCGCAGGCATATTGTACACCAACATACCGTCCATAGGGTTCTTCATCGTTTTTGCGTTCTCCGCGCGGGCAATCCAAGAAAGTTCTTGTTCGGTATAGCCTGCGTATCTTCTAAACGCGAATTCGTCGTTATGCAAAAGCGCAAATGCACCCGAATACGGCGCGCTTTGTTCGTAGAATTCCATACCCGTAGGATATTTATAGAACCCGTCGCCTGCCTTTTCCCAATGCGTACCTTCAATGCCGTATGCGCAAAGTTCGTAGTTATCCACCGATTCGTACATCCAGTTGAGGTATGCAAGCATCAATTCGCCGTTCGCGGAATTCTTATTGATAATCAAACAGTCTTGCGTTCTCGAAACTTCCGCAAACGCACCGCTATTCTCTACCGCGTTGCCCCCTTCGTCGATTGCGTCCAACGGGTCAAGCACGGTAAATTGCGCGCCGGGGTTGGTAACCTTTACTTGTCTTGCCACGTCAATCAAGTTGGTAATCGAGGGGTCTGCCACGTACACCGCGCCCTTGCCCGTTGCAAAGTCGCTAATACGTTGCGAGTCTTGTTTATTGGAGTGGTTCTTTTCCCAAATACCGTCTTTTTGCCACTTGTATTCGTAGTTGAGCATATCTTGGTAACCGTCGCTAAGCCAACCGGGAACAACCTCTTTTACGCTGCCGTCCGCATTGTAGGTAAGCGAGCTGTATTGATAGCCTACCGTGCCGCAAGCGCCTGCCAAAAGAGTGAATTCCAAATCGTAATAGT
>JAZRSE010000118.1:0-2889 GCA_045651305.1 Candidatus Scatosoma sp.
GGTGCGCCTTTGCCGTGAAAACGATTACGACTTGATTATTATGGACGTAATGATGCCCCACCTCGACGGTTTTTCGGCGGTAAAAGAAATTAAAAAGACGAAAGACGTTCCCGTAATTATGCTTTCGGCAAGAGGGGAAGAATACGATAAGTTGTTCGCGTTCGAAATCGGCGTGGACGACTACGTAACCAAGCCTTTCTCTCCCAAAGAAGTGATGGCGCGTATCAACGCCGTAACCAAACGCCGTAAGCAAAAATTAAGCGGCAACGAAATTTTGAAATTCGAGGGCTTGGAAGTAGATATGGCGGGTAGAAACGTCTACGTCGACGGCGAAAAAGCCGACCTTACCCCGAAGGAATACGAGTTGTTGTTCTATTTAATCCGCAATAAGGGGATTGCGTTGACGCGTGAAAAGCTCTTGTACGACGTATGGGGTTTTGATTTCTACGGCGACGACAGAACGGTGGATACGCACGTAAAAATGTTGCGTAGCAATATGAAGGAATACCGTAAATTCATCGTGACTTTGCGTGGTTTGGGGTATAAATTCGAGGCATAAAAATATTTCGGTGGGAAGTACGTGTCGAAGAAGATGGAAAAAAAACCGAATAGACAATCGAAAACGATAAGAGGTCAGCAGCGGGAATACCGTGTCCGGCATATAAGCTTGTTCTTTATGCTTTGGGCGGTGTTCACCGCTTTGTCTTTATTCCTTATCGTGGTGTTTGGGTTTTCTCAAAACGCGATATCTTCCCGCACGTATAAGAGGGAAACGAATAGACAGCTCCGTCAACAAAGCGAGCAAATCAAGATAGACGTTATGCAGGTGTTGGAGGTGGATAAAACCGCCACACCTAGTATGGCGATACGTCGTTTGTCCGTTATGTACGACGTGGATATTTACGTTTTGTCCCCCGAGGGCGCAATCATTTTGCCGCAAAAAATCGAGGGCTTGGACGAGTATGATTCGAGCAAAGACATACAGGAAAGAATACGCGTTTTGAAAGAGCGTTTGGAGGACGAGGAAAAAACGGAAACCTTGTACGAGGGCGCAGGGGAATATATCTACGGCGCACAGTTAGAGCTTTTCGAACAAGACGCTTACTTATACGTAATCAAATCTTTTGAATTAACGCAAACGGTATCGGGTGAATTGGGCTCGCGTACGTTAATTATGTGTATATTCGTGTTCATTTTGTCTTGGACGCTTTCGGGCGTGGTGTCGGGTTGGTTTACCAAGCCGATTATCGAGATGAAGAAAAAGGCGACGGCGCTTGCGCACGGGGATTTCAACGTCGACTTCCACGGCGACGATTACGGGCAGGAGCTTATCGAGCTTGCCAACGCGCTCAACTTTGCGCGGGACGAGTTGTCGAAAGCGGACACGATGCAAAAGGAACTTATCGCCAACGTTTCGCACGATTTCAAAACGCCGCTTACTATGATAAAAGCGTATGCGTCTATGATTATAGAAATTTCGGGGGATATCCCTGAAAAGCGCAACAAGCACGCGCAGGTAATCGTGGCGGAGGCGGATAGACTTACTTCGCTCGTAACCGATTTGTTAGAGCTTTCCAAAATCCGTTCGGGATTAGAAACGTTAAAGGAAGAAATTTTCGATATGTCGGCGTACGTACACGATATTCTCTCCCGTTTCCAATTCTTGGCGGAAGAAAAGGGGTACGTTTTCCATACGGAAATTGAAAAGGGCTTATACACGCGCGGCGACGAGATAAAGATTGGGCAAGTGCTGTATAACTTGATAGGCAACGCCGTCAACTACACGGGCGAAAATAAGCGTGTATTCATACAGTTAAAACGCACCGCAGGCAACGTATTCCGTTTCTCGGTGACGGACACGGGTAAAGGTATCAAACAAGAGGAATTATCCACCATTTGGGATAGATATTATCGTTCTAGCGAAACGCATAAACGCCCCGTACAAGGCACGGGCTTGGGGCTTTCCATTGTAAAAACCATTTTGGAAAGACACCGTTTTATGTTTGGCGTCACGAGTGAAGTGGGGGTAGGCAGTACCTTCTACGTCGATTTCCCCCTCGTTGCAGAAGAAAGAGAAGAAGAATTGGAAGAGGACGCTTTCAACGCTTGACAAACGGGCGTGAAAGGAATATAATTAAGAAAAAACTTTGGGGCGGGGTGAAATTCCCCACCGGCAGTAAAGCCTGCGAAGGAAGAGCTTTCTTCCCCGAGTTCGGTGAAATTCCGACGCCGACGGTATAGTCCGGACGAGAAAAGGAGAAAACGGTAGTACACCGTCTTTTTGCGTGATTTTTAGCGTGCAAACCGCCCCGAAACGTCGGGGCGTTTTTTTGCGCCGAAAAGGAGTGATTATGATAGAAAATGAAATACAAAATCAAGAAACGGAGGGGGTATGTACGCAAACACCGTCCGTGCATAGACATAAAATACCGTTAAAGAAACGCTTTTCGGCAAAGCGGATTGCCTTGATGGCGGTGTTCGTGGCGCTTTCTTTTGCGATTAGCTTGCTCGATTTTCCTATCTTTCCTATGACGCCCTTTTTGAAACTTGATTTCGGCAACGTGTTTATCCTGCTTATTTCCTTTTTGCTTGGCCCGATTGAGGGGGTAATCGTTTGCGCGTTGAAAGAATCCCTGCGTATTTTAATTAGCACGTCGGGGGGGATAGGCGAACTTGCCAATATGCTCGTAACCTCCTCATATATATTGTTGCCAGCTATCGCCTATCATTTCCGCAAGGGTTTTAAGACGGTGGCTTGTACGTTGTCGATTGCCTGCTTGATTGGTACGGGGGTGGCTTTGTTGACAAACCGCTATATCAATTTCCCTTTGTATATGGGCGTAGGCGCGAAAGCGGTGTTTGCCGAAACGTTTTGGTTTATCGTGGCGT
>JAZRSE010000119.1:0-3215 GCA_045651305.1 Candidatus Scatosoma sp.
CAAATGAACGTAAATATTTTCATAATTTTTTGTTTTAGCCATTCTTTTGGGGTAAAATCGCGGCTCTTTCGTTTTGTCGTATAAGATACGGGCATAGAAAAAATCGCCCGATATAAGGGCGATTAAAGAAACGAACCGTCCCGCAGATTATCATTCGCCGCTTGGAAAATCAACTCCAACAAAGTTTTTGGGATTTCGACAAAAAAATATTAGGTATCCTATTGACACAAATCCTTTACGGTGTTATAATATGGAAAAGGAGGTGGTTCCGATGTACAGATAAATAGGGCTCTAAAATATTTTTTAGTCCCTTTTCAATTTACGTTTCTACCAAACCAATGAGCATTAAGCTCTAAGCGTCCCAATGTTTGGGTGTAATATTAATAGGAGATTATTATGACTAAAAAAACATCAAAAAATTTATCTTACAATCTTTTGAACCCCCTTTATTTTTTTATTGTGCTTGTATTTTTAACCCTTTTAATTTCACAACCGATTCTTATTAAAGCAAGTGCAGCAACCAACACCAATGTTGCCAAATTGCGCATATTTTCTTATGACGGTTCAAGCTCTATTTCATCAAACTCTCTTCAAACGCAATCTTTGTATACAGCAGAAGAAATGCAAAGACAAGACGAGTTGTTTTTCTATTATTGCGAAAATGATTATAAAGAAGACTTTCCAATTTACGACATCTCTCCTTCAGATGAAAATGTTTCCCTTAGAAACGACTCTTCTAGCAGTTCATCTTTAGGGCACGCATTTATTGTTGTAACCAATTTAACAACAACCAATTTAACAGTAGGACATATGACCGTTGCTCCAGGAGAAAACGTTTCAATCGGCACATATCCTGACGACTCATCATTTGGAAGCAATAGTAGTTATGATAGAGGTATATGGTATAATCGTGAAATGTACGGCAATAACGGCGGTACATACGGCACATACGGAAATGCAACTTCTATTGACACATACTTAACACAAGCCGAATTAAATAGCTTGAATAGCTTTGTTAAAGATAGTAGTAATGATGCGTGGGATCTTTTCAATAACTGCTCTCGTTTTGCGGCGCGCGCGTGGAATGTGGTCGGCGAATTTGAATTATCCGCAGGTTGGCCTTGCACCCCCGCTTATCTTGTGAATAACATTCGAACCCATAACGGCTACAACACTTATGATCCGCTTGGCTCGTATAACGGACGGCGTGCATATGTAAAAAATGGCGCATTGATCTACGAATAAGGAGAATTGAACAATGAAAGTGAACGTTAAATTTCTTGTTTCTATTTTGGCTATCTTGGCGATCGCGGCGTTTGCGCTTTGGCAAATCGTGGAAACGCTTGTCGCTGGCGTGAACGGCGTTATAGCGCTTGCGGGCTATTTCGCCTTACACGGAAAACGTCGCTTTTTGATGCTTCCCGTCTATTTTCTTTTGCTCTTTGCCGCCTGCGTGAAAGGCGTGGGGATTTTGAAAAAGCAAGAAGAGAAAAACAAGACGGCAACGGTAGCGCAAATCGTTTGCTTGCTTTTGCTTGCCGTGGGCGTCGTAGGTTGGGCGTTTACCGACGAAGGCTTGTGTAAACAACTCGCATACGCAGGTTTGGCAGGCTTTTCCGTTTGCTATTTCTTGCCTTGTATTCCGCTCCTTAAAAAAGCGTTTCACGTTTCCGCTCCCACGTTCGTGTCGTGGATAACGCTCGCGGCGACGATCGTCTTTTCGGCGTTTGCGTTGATTTTCGCTTTCAACGCGTTTGATGCCGTTTCTCTTATAAACAACGGTGTCGCCGTTTATACTTACGCCACGTCCCTTTTTGACACGCTCGCCTGCGCGATTGCGTGCGTGTTGGCGTTTGGTAGCGGCGTGGCAACGCTCGTGCTTTCGCCAAAAGAAAACTGAATTTTTTAACAAATTCCGCCCCGACGAGATTCCGTCGGGGCGGTTTGTTTTTATAAACAGTTTTTTGCTTTCAAAGTTTTAATCACTTCGTTTGCGATCTCTTCGGGCGTTTGCCGCGCGTTGATGCAAACGATACGCTCGGGATATTTTTCCGCAAGCGTTTTATAACCGCCGTACACCTTTTTGTGGAACGCCATTCCTGCTTGCTCCAAGCGATCGTTCTCGTCCGCGCCGTGCTTTCTTGCAAACGCTTCTTCGGGGGTTAAATCGAAAAACACCGTGCAATCGGGCAGGTATTTTTCGAGCGCAAAGGAATTGATTTTTTCGATAAATTCATAGCCCAAACCGCGCGCAAACGCTTGATAGGCAAAGGACGAATCCACGTATCTATCGCACACCACGAGCTTGCCGCTTGCGAGCGCAGGCTCAACCTTATCGCGCAAATGTTGGGCGCGCGCGGCGGCGTATAAAAGCGCTTCACATTCGTCCGTCATTTCCGCGTTTTTGCCGTTTAATAAAATTTCACGGATCGCTTCCGAGATCTTGCCGCCGCCCGGCTCGCGCGTGAAAATATGTTCAACGCCGTTTTTCGTTAAATATTCGCTCAAAAGCCCAAGTTGGGTGCTTTTTCCGCACCCGTCGCAACCTTCAAACGTGATAAATTTGCCTCTAATCATGATTTCACTTTTCCTTGTGTTAATTTACTATCCAAAACAAAGCAAGACGCAAGCAAGGCAAGGCGAACGCGGCTTTCCCGACGGGAGTTTACTTTTCGTAAACGAGCAAGGGAAAACGCAAGTTCAACACAGCATTGCGCCGCGGTTTCTTTGTTTTATTTATACGTAAAGATTTTTCCGTCGTTTAACCCGTAGACGTTGTTTGCTTTTTCAAGCAATTCTATTTTTTCTTTGGCGATCTTTTCTCCCTTTTTAATAAGCGGAACGCAGGGGGGGAACAAGCCGCAATTTGCCGCGCAAACGCGGTTTTCGCTTTTAGAAAGCTCTACCCATTCTCCTGCCGTTTCTTTGAAAACAAGGGGGGCAGGGTTGCGTTGAACGGGCTCGAACGGGTATTTTTCAAACGCGATTTCAAGCAAGCGACAAAGCTTTTTAAACTCTCTTTCTTTCGTGGCAGGGGAGAGATAAAAACACACCCTTTCCCCGTCGCAAAATTCCGCGAAAACGCCTTTTTGTTGCAACCATTTTTCCGCTTCGAACGCACTTTTTCCAAACGAAGCGCACATCTTCGTCCAATCCCCTTGAACGCGCACTCTTTCTTGGCTTAAAGCGTAGGCTTTTACAAGCTTTTCCAAGCT
>JAZRSE010000120.1:0-15863 GCA_045651305.1 Candidatus Scatosoma sp.
CCAATTTTGAAAAAGAAATGGAAATTCAACCGTTCGCGTACGGGATATTCGTAAATGCAAAATAATTAAAAATTGCAGTAATATATAAAAATAAGCGAAAACCAACATTTTTTCTTGTTTTTTGGGGTTAAGATTTCGTAAAAGCTGTGTTTTACGAATAGTTTGGTGTATTCCCCACCGTTTTAATTTTTGTGTCGGTCGTATATAGGTATTGCTTTATAATCAATGAAAACCCTTGATATTTCAAGGGTTTTTCTTTTTGTTTTGGATATATACCCCTATTTTCTTATAAAATTTTTTTGCAACGAAGAAAGGGAGGTAGCCGATTTAGGAAATTTCCTCAACTTTTCGGAAAATACTTATATTCTATTGACAAATTCCCTTATTTTCGGTTACAATATAGGTATGAAAAACGATAACTACTATACGACACGTAATATACAAGACATTGACAGGCTTGCCGAGTTGCTTGAAGAGCTCCCCTCTTTTTGCGAAGATTATTTTTTGGGGATTGAAGGCAGGACAAGTTGTCAAACTCGCTTGAAATACGCCTATGATTTGCGTATTTTCTTCGATTTCTTGTGCAAAAAACGCTATAAGGACTTTCTACCGACCGAATTGACGTTGGAGCATTTAGAGGCGAATAAACACAACGATATCGAACTGTTTTTAAGCTATTTATCCCACTATCAATTCAACGGAAAGCGTCTTTCTTGCGACGAACGGGCAAAAGCAAGGAAATTATCGGCAGTTCGCGCGCTTTTCAAGTACTTTTTCAATAGAGGCTTGATTGACGTGGATAATTCCGCCAAAGTTCCCTCTCCTAAATTGCACGACAAGGAAATTATTCGTTTGGACGCAGGCGAAGTTGCCGAATTGATTAGCGTTGCCGAATCGGGCAACGGGCTTACCAAACACGCGGCAGGTTATCACACCAAAACGAAAATCCGCGACACGGCGATTCTTACCCTATTTTTAGGCACGGGTATCCGTATTAGCGAGTTGGTTGGCTTGGATAACGACAGTTTCGATTTTTCGGAAAATTCCTTTTTAGTGACGAGAAAAGGCGGAAATCATGCGATTTTGTTCTTTTCCGACGAGGTAAAGTACGCTTTGCAGGAATATATTGCGGAAAAATCAAACGATAATAAAGTTCCGCCCGATGAAAAGGCGTTTTTCCTCTCTATGCAATACAAGCGTATCAACGTGCGCTCGGTAGAATTACTCGTGAAAAAGTATAGCAAGCTCGTTTCCCCTCTTAAAAAGATTACGCCGCATAAATTACGTAGCACGTACGGCACTCGTTTATACAACGAAACGAACGATATTTACGTGGTTGCGGACGTTTTAGGACATCGTGACGTAAACACGACGAAAAAGCATTACGCGGCGATTACGCAAGAGAATAGACGTAGAGTTGCGAACGTTGTAAAGTTACGTGGCGACGACGATTCAAAGGAAGAATAATCGTTTATGTATGATAATCTTCAAAAAGAATTGGAAAAAATATATATAATTCAGCCTATAACCAAGGAAAATGCGGCAAAATACCGTGTTTTGCAGGAAGAGGCGGTATCGCTCATTGAAAGCGCAGGCGCAGTTTACGCAGGCACGATTTATCAAAACGTGCACGAAATCAATCCTGCCACCTTTATCGGCTCGGGAAAATTACAAGAATTAAACGAGAGATTATACGGTTTAGAGGAAATTACCGTACTTTTTAACGGCGAATTGTCCCCTTCTCAAACCTTGAATATTTCAGCGGCTTTGGAAGATAGAAAGGTTATAGACCGCACTACCCTAATCTTGGATATATTTGCTAAAAACGCCAAGAGCAGTGAAGGCAAATTGCAGGTTGAATTGGCGCAATTAAAGTATTTATATCCGCGTTTGAAAGGCAAAGGCGCGGCTCTTTCCCGTTTGGGCGGTGGCGTAGGTACGCGCGGCCCCGGTGAAACGGTGTTGGAAACGGACAGGCGGTATATTCGCGGACGTTTGCATTATTTGGAAACGCGCTTAAAAGAAACGGAAAAACGCCGCAGTCAATTAACGGCGCGTAGAAAGAAAGACGAAGTAAAAACAATCGCGCTTGTCGGCTACACAAACACGGGAAAGTCCACCCTACTCAACGCTTTGACGGGTGCGGAAACGTACGTAAAAAACGAATTGTTCGCAACGCTTGACCCCACCTCTCGTTCCTTTTCTATAAACGGAATAGAGTTTTTATTGGTCGACACGGTAGGTTTTTTGCA
Organism: Candidatus Scatosoma sp.; assembly: GCA_045651305.1. GTDB lineage: Bacteria > Bacillota > Clostridia > Christensenellales > Borkfalkiaceae > Scatosoma. The sequence continues at coordinate 2,253 of JAZRSE010000120.1, forward strand.
GGATTTGCCGCATAATTTGATTGCGGCGTTCAAATCGACGTTGGAAAGCGCGATAAATTGCGATTTGGCGTTGATTGTATGCGATTCTATGGGCGAATACGATATGCAGCTGGACACAACCTTGCAAACGTTAAAGGAATTGTCTTTCGCCTCCCCCTATCTTATCGTTATGAATAAAAGCGAAAATTGCAAAGAAACGTCCGCTTTCCCCTTTGAAAGCATCGCTATTTCCGCTAAAAATAAATTGGGTTTAGAACATCTAAAACGCGAGATTTTCCGCCATTTTGCAAGCGAATATCTTTTATGCGACCTGTTTATCCCTTACGAAAAATCTAACAAGTACGCAAAATTAAAGGAATATCTTATAGAAAGAAAAACAGAATACGTCGACGAAGGACAAATTGTTTCCGCTACAATACCTATGCGGTATGCCGATTATTTCCAAGAATTTATTAAAAATGAAAGCTGTTGACAAAAGTCAACAGCTTTTTCTATTTATTCTTCGTATTCGTCGGGATTGGTATAAATCTTATCAATTTTTATTGATGCAACGTCGGGCATATCAATACATTTTCCGCAGTTATCGCAAACCTTATTTGGGTCGAGGTCGCAAGTTTCACACTCCATACAACCGATACATTCCCTATCGTATAATACGCATTCCGTTTTCAATTTCGATTCTTTCATACAACACCTCGCTTGCTTATACTAATATTATATCATATTTTTTTTGAAAATCAACTATTTTATGTAAACATTTGTTTGCTTTTTATAAAAAAGTGTGTTATAATGTCAATATACAAAGGAAAAAGGAGTAAATTATGGTAAGTGAAGAAAAGCTTAATAAAGTTATGGATTATATCCGCAAGTTTACCGAGGAAAACGGGTATACTCCGTCCGTTCGTGAAATTGGTAAAGAGTGCGGCATAAAATCAACGGCGACGGTACATAGCTATATTGAAAAATTGCAAAACAAAGGCTACTTGAACAAAACGGAAAACAAAAAGCGCGCGGTGACGATTGGTAAAGGCTCTGGCATAAACGTTCCCCTTTTGGGTGTGGTAACCGCAGGTCAACCGATTTTTGCCTACGAAAACTACGAAGATTATTATACCTTCCCCGTTGGCGAGTTCCGCGGCGAAGACTTGTTTATGTTGCGCGTTCAAGGTACGTCGATGATTGACGCAGGGATAATGGACGGCGATAAAATTATCGTGCGCCGTCAACAAACGGCGGAAAACGGCGAAATCGTCGTGGCGTTTGTAAACGAGGACGAAAGCGCTACCGTAAAACGTTTTTATCACCGTGACGGAAAGATTATCCTCCACCCTGAAAACGAGCTTTTAAGCGATATGGTTTTCGAAGTCGGTCAAGTATCCATTATAGGGAAAGTTGTCGGTCTAATGCGTAATTATCGCGCTTAAATAACGATTAAAAAACTCCGAGCGATTTTGCTCGGAGTTTTAATTTTAATATTTTTGAAATTCTTTAAGCATTGCAATCACGTTTTCTGGCGGTACGTCTTGCGGAATCGCGTGCGTAGGCGCAAGAATATATCCACCGCCTTTTCTCATAATCTCCACCGTGTTTTTGATAATTTCTTTCAACTCATCAGGAGTTTTATACGGTAAATCTTGTTGCGTGGATATCGTTCCCCAAAACGCCAGCCTATCCCCATATTTTTCTTTTATTTCTTTCAAATTATAAATTTCAGGCTGTACGGTTTGATAGCAATCCAAACCGATTTCTATTAAATCTTCAAAGATTTCTTGAATATCTCCGCAAGAATGTTGCAATACGAATTTTCCGTTTTTCTTCGCGCGAGCGTACATTTTTGCAAGGCGCGGTTTAATAAATTCACGCCAAAGCGGTGCGCCCATAATCATTCCCTTTTGTTGTCCCCAATCGTCCCCGAAATAGATTCCGTCAAAAGGATATTCATTATAGATATCAATTACTTTTAAGTTAAATTCGCAAATTTTATCCAAGAGTTCGTGTACGAATTCTTTTTCGGTAATCATATAGACCAATGCGTCTTCGATACCTACGTAACTCCATAAGCGTTCGAACAAGGAAAAGCCGATGCCCGCAAAACAAAATCTATCCCCTTTGGTTGCAAGGGTTTTTTCACATTCTTCACGAAGGCGTTTTTCATTTAAATACGGAGTTGGATAAAGAGAGATATCAGGTTCGTTTATCACGGGATTGTCTACGATACCGATATCTTTATCCGCACCGCTACGATTCCACGTTACGCCAAAATCGTCCTTAAAATGTTCCTTTTTATCTGCTCGTTCCGTAGGATATGCCCAATATTGAAAATAATGTAAATATCCTTCGTATTTTTCATCAAAATGCTCGTCTTGTGTATATTTGACCATATTTTCGTATTCCTGTTGCGTAAATTCCGCATAAAAAGGAACAACGGGCGTTTCCTTGTGCATAAGTGCATTGATAACCGTTTCGCGTTTTGTCATTATTTTTCTCCTTTTTTAGTTTTATGCCCTAATTATATTGCTTTTTTTATGAAAATACAATATAATATTATTTAATACAAGCACAATTATTCAGGAATTTTAATTATGATGCTTATTAACCGCGAAAAACTACAACAAATACTGAAAGATTTTTACAACATTACCAAAACGAGAATAGCCGTTTTGGATTACGATTATCGTGAAATATCCGCTTATCCAAGTGAAATTTGCACGTTTTGTAAAAAGGCAAGAGAAAACCCGATTATCGAAAGCAAGTGTTTAAGCTGCGACAATCAGGCGTTTAGCTATGTGAAACAAGAAAAAAAGCAATATACGTACCGTTGCCATTTAGGGCTTTACGAAAGCGTGTATCCTATCATCGTGGAAAAAAATATCGTCGGATTTTTAATGATTGGACAATTTATCGAAGATAACGACCTTGAAAAAATAGAAACCGAGTTTCGAAAAAATTACGGAGATTTGGATAATATTTCTTGTTATTTAAGCGAAGTTACGTCTTTTAATAAAACGCACGTATCTTCCATTGCTTCTATTATGAGCGTTTGCGCGGAATATCTTTGTTTTACCAAAACAATCTCGCAAAAAAACGTGGGACTTATCGCACGTATCGACCAATATATTGAAAATAACTTACATACTTGTTTATCGGTAGAAAATATTGCAAAAAGGTTTGATATTTCCAAAACTTCCGTTTATCTTGCGTTGAAAAAAAACGTGGGTATGAGCGTTACCGAATATGTGAATTATAAGAAAATTGAACGTGCAAAAACGCTTCTACGACAGGGTTTTTCAACAAATGAAATCCTTGAACAACTTGCCTTTTCAGACGCAAATTATTTTAGCCGAGTATTTAGAAAATTTACGGGATGCAACATTCGAGATTATAAAAAGGGCTCTTTTTAGAGCCCTTTTAAATATAAAATTTCCGTTTCCGTAAGTTCGCGAACTTCCCCTCTATCCAACCCTTTGAGTTTTAAGTTGCCAATGCTCACGCGTTTCAAAAACTCTACGTTTCTTCCAATCGCCTCGAACATACGGCGCACTTGACGGTTTCTACCCTCGGTAATCGTTACGTGCACTTTTGTATATGCTTTGTTCGTTTCTACGATATGCGCTTTGCACTTTTTGGTCATAACGCCGTCGAGTTCTATCCCCGAACGGATACGGTTAAGGTCTTTTTCCATCATCGTACCCTCGATGCGCGCCATATACGTTTTGGGAACTTCGCTTGTGGGGTGCGTAAGACGGAACGCCAAATCCCCGTCGTTGGTAAGAATTAAAAGCCCTTCCGTTTCATAGTCCAAACGCCCAACGGGGAAAACCCTGCCTGCGCCTTCGGGAAGAAAATCCATAACCGTTTTTCTGCCTCTATCGTCGGCAACGGTACAAACAACCCCTTTGGGCTTGTTCATAATATAATATTTTTCCGTTTTTTCTTCACGGGATACGATAACGTCGTCTACCATAACCACGTCTTTTTCTTCTACGTTTGCGCCAAGCGTTGCCACTTTTCCGTTGATTTTGATACGGCACGCCGCAATCATTTCGTCCGCGTGACGACGGCTTGCTATCCCTTTATCTGCTAAATATTTGTTAATTCTCATTGGTGAACCTGCTTTTTTCTATTTCCATTATAGTTTATATAAATTCCCCGAAAAAAGCAACCGTTTTGATAGATATATTTCAAATTCGCCCGCTATTTCGCTTTTTTGCAACGATTTTTTGCAAGTCTTTGTACGAATTTCCACCAATTCCTTTTCCTCTTTTAATAACGGATAGTAATAGTCCTTTTTCACAAACCCGTAAATATGCGTATTTCCTATTTGAATTTTATCGTTTTTGCCTATTATTTTTACGTATTCATAGTTTGAAAACGCATCATCCAAAAGAGAGATTGAACGCTCGTACATATTAGGAGAGTTTAATACACTGCAAACGATTGTCATTTCCCCTTTTTTTGCCGCGGAAACCAAGCACCTGCCCGCCGCCTTCGTATAGCCCGTTTTGACGCCTATGGCGTTTTCATACGAAAAAAGTATCTTATTTTTGTTCTTCCAATTTCGATTTTCATAGTATTTTGTGGATACGATTTCGCGAAAGACAGGATTTTGCATTGCATACGCAGTAATCAAGCTTAAATCTCTCGCGGTGGTATAATGGCTTGCGGACGGCAAACCGTGCGGATTTTCAAAATGGCTATCAAGCGCACCTGCTTTTTCCGCTATTTTATTCATTTCCGTTGAAAAATTGCCTACCGAGCCGCTGCAATATAACGCTAACGCCGTAGCGCAATCGTTGCCCGAACGGAGCATTAGCCCATATAAAAGGTCTTTTACCGTATAGACGTCGCCCGCTTGTAAATACACGGACGAGCCCTCTATCCCCACCGCTTGCGGAGGGATTACAACCTCCGTTTCGATATCTTTGCACGTTTCCAAGACGGTGGCACATGTCAAAATTTTCGTGGTGCTCGCCATTGGCAAGCGAACGTCCCCGTGTTCTTCGTATAAAACACGGCGGCTGGATTGTTCCATTACGCACTCCGCTTTCGATTGCTCTCCCACAAAGCTTTCGGCTTGTGTTTCTTTTACGGGCATAGACGGAGAAATGCACATAACTGCATAAGTGGCAAAAACGGAAGAAAAAAGCGTGCGAGCAATAAAATTTCTCATTCTTTTTTCGCCATTAACTCCCTTACGATATCCGTTGCGCGTTCGATTAAGTTATCGACAGGCTCGTCGCTGATACGGATAATACGACAATCTTTGCCATCGTCAATGAGAAAACCCATAGGTTTCATACTGACAACCGCGCCGCTACCGCCTGCAAACGGCATTGCGTCCGTTTCCTTTACTACTTTTATATCCCCGTATTCGCCGCCGCCCGATAAATTGCCCATCGTTACTTTGGAAAAGGGAATAACTTGAAAGCCGCTTGCCGTTACAATCGGCTTGCCAATTACCGTATCAACGTCGGCAAGATTATCTAAATTGTGCAACGAAGAATCAATTAAATTGTGGATTTTTTGGTTTTTTTCTGCCATAATATTTTCACTTTCTCCTTTATAAATTTGAGTAGATTTTTAATTAGAATAAGCAAATTAAAATAGATAACGCAATTTAGCGATACACGCAAAACGTCCCCGTCCGTCAACCAAAGATTGTTTTCTATTTTATCTTTATCCCCTCCAATCGTAAAGAAATAGCCCCGTAAAAGGGTATGCAGCGTTGAAACGGAAAAAAGATATTCCGCGCCCGTTTCCGTGGTGAGCGTAAATCCAATCAAACGAAAAGTTCGTATAAAGTAAAAACGTTTACGTTCGCTATTTAATTGGGAATACGGAATCAATTTGGCTTTCTTTTGGGATAAATGCAAGGCAATTCCGCCAGGATAAACGCCAACGTACCCACCGATTATCTTAATTTTCTTATATAAATAAGAGGCAAAAGCGAATTTTCGCCTGTTCATATCGTAATGCGCGTCCAATTCTATTACGACGGGCAAAAATAAAAGGATTATAACTGCAATGAAAATAAGAATAAGAAAAAAAGGCTTGCCCATATCTTCAATATGCGCAAGCCGTTAAAAAAGTATGTAATTTTAGCCTTTATTGAATTTTAATAATTCCCTCTTCCAAATCTTTCAAAAAATCGGGAAGTTCAAAACCCTCGTTAGCGGTCTTTTCCTCTTCCGCCGCTACGTTTTCTTGTTCGTACATTTCAGGGTCTTCGTCGGGATTATATACGTCTTTTTCATACAAATAATTGCTTTCAGGCTCGTGAATAGCGTTCAAATCGGCAATTCTTTGCATAAGTTCTTGATAATCGGGCAATTCGTTCAGCGATTTCAATTTAAAACGTTTCAAGAAATTGTCCGTCGTGGAATATTCCACGGGCTTACCTACCGTTTCTCTTCTACCGCTAGGATAAATCATTTCCAAGCTCAACAACGTTTGAATAGCGTAATCGCTGTTTACGCCACGGATAGATTCGAGTTCCGTACGGGTAATCGGTTGTTTGTACGCGATGATAGCGGCGCACTCCAAAATCGTACGGGTAAATTCCTTTTCACGGATAGGCGTCAATACCAAGGAAACAGGGTCTTTGAAATCAGGGTTGGTTGCGAATTGCAATTTATGGTTAAAATGCAACAAGCGAATACCGCAATCCCCTGCGTATTTCTTTTCTAACTTAACGATAGCATCGTCCATATGGCGTTTGCCAACTTCCAATTTTTCGCGCAACAAATCGATGGGAACAGCATCCCCCGACGCAAACAAGATTGCCTCAATTATATTCGTCAATTTCTCCAACTTCTTCGTCCTCACTTCTATTGGGATTTTTCTTTATTACTATGGAAGAAAACAAATCTTCCTGCTCAACAATAATAAATTGGTGTTTCAATAATTCAAGCATAGCTTGAAACGTTGTTACAATTTCAGGCATACTAGAATTTTCATCGAAAAGTTCTTCAAACACCGTGCTATCCTTTTCCATCATTTTTTGACGGATATGATTGATTTTATCGCGTACGGTGAACGTATCTTTGGGGATTTCACGGGGCGGCGGCGCGCTACGGCGTTGACTTTCCAAACGGAGCATCATTTTTGTAAACGCTTGCATCAATCCGTCCAACGTCATATCTGCGTATTGTACTTGAACAGCGGCAAATTCCTTGTCAGGCGCTTTGAAAATGTAACCGACCGTTTCCCTTTCTTTCAGCTTGTCCGCCTCTTCTTTAATCATTTGGTATTCTTCCAAAGCACGGATAAGTTCTTGTTCAGGGTCGTTATCGTCCCAAGAATCGTCGATAATTCCATCGTCGGGCGGAGGCACAAGACTTCTCGCTTTAATGTCGATGATGGTTGCGGCGATATTCAGGTATTCGCTCGCCTTGTCCACGTCCAAAAAGGGCAAACCTTTCATATAGGAAAGGAATTGTTCGGTAACTTGCGAAACGAACACGTCTTTAATTTCAATGCGCTCCTCTTTGATAAGATGCAACAATAAGTCCAACGGACCTTCGAAGTTATCGAGTATCGTCGTATAGTCTACGTCCGTTTCGAAATTTCTAACGGAGCTTGTTGTCAGTTTTTCTTTTTCCAAAATATAACTCCAATCAATGTATTTTTCGTTTATTTCGTCTTTTTTGCCAATCTTTCAGGCACAACGTCGTTTCTATTTAAGTCTTCATACGTTTGCGGTAAAACGATATAATCGGCTTTTCCCTCGTTTACCAATACGCAAGGCGGAATTTTGTTACGGTTATAATTCATCGCCATCGAATAGTTATACGCGCCCGTAGAAAGTACGGCAAGAATATCCCCTGCCTGCGCTTTGGGAAGAGATACGTTTACGGCGATAATATCGCCGCTTTCGCAGCATTTCCCTGCAATTGAAACGATTTCCTCGCCCTCTTCGTTTGCTCTGTTGGCAAGAATAGGCGTGTATTTCGATTGATACAACGCATAACGAGGATTGTCAAACATCCCCCCGTCGATAGCGACGTATTTCTTAACACCGGGAATTTCTTTTATTGCGCCAACCGTATATAACGTTACGCCTGCCTCACCCACAATCGAACGGCCCGGTTCAATTAAAATGTACGGCAATGCAAGATTTTTCTCTTTTGCCTTGGATTGCACCGCATCAATCAACGCCTCTAAATATTCAGCGTAGCCCTCGGGCGAAATCTTACGGTCTTCATCCGTGTACCAAATCCCAAAACCACCGCCCAAATTAAGCGTTTCCAAGGTAAAATCAAGCTTTTCACGCATTTGCGCCGCAAAATCCATACATTTATCTACGGCAAGCACAAACGATTGTTTTTCAAAGATTTGAGAGCCGATATGGCAATGATAGCCTGCCAAATGCACGTTGGTTTTGCCTTGTGCGTACGCAGTCGCCTTTTCCGCAGTTCCGTTTGCAATAGAGAAACCAAATTTACTATCCGTCGTCGCCGTTTGCACAAACGCGTGCGTATGCGCCTCGATACCGGGATTGATACGAAGTAATATCGTTTGCACAATCCCTCTCTTTTTTGCCTCTGCGTCGATTTTATCAATTTCCGAATATGCGTCCGCTACGATACAACCAATGCCTGCGTCCAACGCCTCGCCGATTTCATAATCGAGCTTGTTATTGCCGTGCATATAGATTTTTTCCGCAGGAAAACCTGCTTTAAGCGCCGTAAACAATTCGCCGCCCGAAACCACGTCGATACCGATATTTTCTTCGTCGGCAATACGGTAAATAGCTTGACAAGAAAAGGCTTTCGATGCGTACAACACCATACCTTTCCCATCGTATTTTTCCGCGAGCGTATCTCTATATACACGCATCATTTTACGAATATATGCCTCGTCAAAAAGATACAAAGGCGTGCCGAAACGATTGGCAAGCTCTACACAGTCCGCGCCACCAATCTCCAAATGGCCTTTTTCGTTAATTTTTAAGGTTTCTCTTTCGTTCATAATATTTTTATTTCCTTGAAATAAAAGTATACATATTTATTGTATCAAATTTATCGTCAAATTGCAAGGGCACGAACGTATTTTTTCAAAAGAAAATCCGCTTTTGTTTGAAAAAAATACAAAAACGGATTCCTATTCTCTATTCTTAATTCCTTCTTGCGTTCCAGCCTCGCGCAACCTCTTGCCATCTATCGAATAAATTTGCTTTATTTACGTCGTTTCCTGCCAATAACGGCACTTTATCTATCTCTACGCCCTCTTTATAAACGAATATTTCGCCCACTCGTTCTCCCTTTTTTATTGGAGCGGAAATCGTCGAATAATTCGTTTCCAAGCGAACGTTAGCTCTCTCGCCTCGCTTACAAAAAACGTAGGAAGAACGTTGCGGATACACGCTTACCGATTTTTCTTTTCCGCCGTTTACGCATATTTCCTTTTCCAAAGGCGTATTCGCCTCGATTACGGGCGTCAAAGTGTAATTGGCAAAGGCGTAATCGAACATCGTTTTCGTGTCCTCAAAGCGATTTGCGCTGTTTTCAGCACCAATTACAACGGAAATCACGCGCATTTCCCCTCGTTTCGCCGTTGCGGCAAGGCAAAACCCTGCTTGATTGGTAAACCCCGTTTTACCGCCGTCACAACCCTCGTAAAAGCGTACGAGTTTGTTCGTGTTCGTGATTTCGGTATAACGACCTTTCGGGTGCATAAATTTGTCCATCCAAACTTTGCCAAATTCGAAATATTCTTGGTTGTTTAGTAATTCTTTTAGCATTATTGCAACGTCTTTGGCGCAGGAATATTGCGGTTCTTTGGGCAACCCCGTACAATTTGCAAAAAGCGTGTCGTTTGCGCCCAATTCCTTGGCTTTTTGGTTCATTTTTTCAATAAAAATGCTCTCGTTTCCGCAAATCTTTTCCGCAAGCGCAACGCAACTGTCGTTTGCGGAGCATACGATAATGCTTTTTATAAGTTCTCTTACTTTATATTTCGCATTTGCCTCTAAAAACACCTGCGAACCGCCCATAGACGCGGCTTTTTCGCTGACGATAATCTCCTCCTCGAAATCCATCACGCCGCTATGCACGGCGTCAAACGCCAAGATAAGCGTCATAATTTTGCACATACTCGCAATCGGCAAATGTGCCGTTTCATTTTGCGTATATACGGGCGTTCCCGTGGAAAAATCCATCAAATACGCCGATTTTGCACGAATTTCTAACGAATTTCCCTCTTTTTTGTCCGTATTATTCACTTGCACGGACGAAAAATCCGTTTCATTAAAAGCAAAAGCGTCGTTATATTGCAATTTTATTCCGCTAAAACCCAAACACAAGCCTGCGGCAAGAATAGCGGCAATCGTTTTCTTTTTCAATACTCTCTCCCCCAATTTATAAAAATAGCTATGCCAAGCATAACTATTATGCGTAGCATAGCAAAAAGTTATTCTTGCATCATCGTTTGGATATCAATACCGTAACCGCGCGTTGGGTCGTTGACAAAAACGTGCGTCACCGCCCCTACCAATTTATCGTTTTGGATAATGGGGCTGCCGCTCATACCTTGTACAATCCCGCCCGTTTGCTCGATTAGGTTATTGTCCGTCACTTTGATAACGTAATTTTTGTTTTCCCTATTATTTTTATCTACTTTTACGATTTCAATCGAATAACGTTGTGGTTTCGTGCCGTTTACCGTGGAATATATAAACGCTTTCCCAGGGGCAACGCTTTGCGAGTCCACCTTCGTTTTTATTAGCCCTTCGCCGTTAAAATCCTTTGAAATAGAGCCAAAAATGCCACAATTACATAATTTTTCCGCCGTTCCAAGCGTTTTATCGTTCAAAAACATACCTCGAAGCTCACCTGCCTTGCCTCGAACGCCTTTGCTCACGCTTACGATACTGCAAGAATAGATAAAGCCGTTGGAAATGGTCAAATCCTGTTTATTTTCGCCTGTAACCGCGTGTCCCAATGCGCCGAAACGGTGGTTTGTTTCGTCGATATACGTCACCGTGCCTATGCCCGAAATACTGTCCCTTGCCAAAATACCTATTTTATAGCGATTATTCGACTTATCTTTTGCGGGGTTTATCATAAAGGAAAGCGTTTCTTCCCCTCGTTGAACGTCTATTTTTACCGTTTTTCCCTTGCTTTTATCTACGATTTCGTTTAATTGCGCAATACTTTCCAATGAAATGCCTTCAATTTTAATGATTTTGTCGCCCGAACGAAGTCCTGCGTTGCTTGCAGGCGCGCGTACGCCGTCGCTTGTCATTACCTCGCAAAGCCCTACCACTTGAACTCCGCCCGATTTCAACGTGAAACCTGCCGCCATACCGCCTATATAAATCGTCGGCTCGTCGGCGGATGCGGAAATGGATATTTTTCCGCTAAAAGCAAACGCGCACGATATAATTCCAATAGCAAAAACACTCGATTTACGCATAAATTCCTCCGTATACAGGTTAATTTGCGCAAATCGAGCGTTTTTATTCTTTATTAGATTGTAATATTATAATGCTTTTTTATAGTCTTTGGCTTGTTGTAAGAGTTCTTGCGCGTGTTTTTTCGCAAATTCGTCGCTATCCGTTCCGCCAAGCAACCGCACGATTTCGTTTAACTTCGCATTTTCGTCCAAAGCGTAAACGTTGGTGAGCGTCTTTCCGTTTTCTTCGCTCTTTTCAATCAAGAACTCGTCGTCGCTCATTACGGCGATTTGCGCCAAATGCGACACGGCGATAATTTGAATATTTTTTGCGATTTTTGCCAGCTTTTCCCCCACGACTTTTGCCGTTTTTCCGCTAATACCTGCGTCTATTTCGTCAAAAATATAGGTAGAAATTTCATTTACGTTGGAAAGTTGCGTCTTAATGGCAAGCATAAAACGGCTCATTTCACCGCCGCTAATAATCTTTCCAAGCGGTTTCATCGGCTCGCCTGCGTTTGCCGAGAAAAGGAAACGCACGTTGTCCAAGCCGTTTGTATTAGCTTTATCTACGTCCGTTTCGTCGTACGGCGTAAATTCTATATCAAATTGCGCGCTCGCAATATTAAGCGTTTTCAATTCTTCTATTACTCGCTTGCAAAACGCCTGCCCGTGCGATTTTCTTAAAAGCGTAATCTCTTTGCATACGGCATAGATTTTTTTATCCGTTTTCGCCATTTCCGCCGTTAAGCTTGCGTATTGCCCTTCGCAATCTGCCAATAAATCGTATTCCGCTTGAATTTTATCTAAATATTCGTCTATTTGCCGTTTATTTGCCCCGTATTTACGCTTTAACGAACGGATTGCATCCAATCTACTTTCTACCGTTTCCGCCTCGTTTTCGTCAAAATACAGCTCTTCACTCAAATCGGAAAGCGTATCGGCAACGTCCTCGCAATCCCCTGCAATCGTTTCAATTCTTTCGCAAATTTCTTCATACGTATTATCGAGCGAAGATATGGAAGAAATAGAGCGTTTTGCCATACGCAAGCAATCGAGCGTACCGTTTTCTTCGGCAAGAGCGCTCATTGCATCGCGTACCGCCGTGATGATTTTTTCCAAATTATTGATTTTATTGCGCTTGGCAAGCAATTCCTCTTCTTCGCCCTCTTGCATATCCACCGAGCGAATTTCGTCCAATTGATAGGAAAGCACGTCCAAACGTCTACTGCGTTCCTGTTCGTCACCGCCAAGCATAGCGATACGGTTTTTAATATCCCGTTTCGTTTTTAATAAGTCGGCTAAAACCGCTCTTTTCCCAAAAACTTCTTCGCCGATAACGTTATCTAACGTTTTTAATTGGTTGCTTTCTTTTAATAAAAAGAAATGCTCGCTTTGTCCGTGTACGTCTACGAGCGAATCGGTAACCTGACGCAACATCGTCGTCGTTACGGTGTTTCCGTTGATTTTAACGGCGTTTTTGCCCGTTTCCGAGAACTTTCTTGATATGACGATTTCTCCGTCGGAATCAATATCCATTTCGCGCAAAACCTCCACGGCGCGCGCGCTTTCGGGAAGAATAAACTCCGCTTTAACAAAACACTCCGTTTCGCCGTAGCGAATCATACTTCTATCCGCTTTCGCGCCCAAAACAAAATTGACGGAATCGAGAATAACCGATTTACCCGCCCCCGTTTCGCCCGAAAGCACGTTCAGCCCTTCGCCAAACGCTATGTCCGCGTGTTCTATTAACGCTACGTTTTTTATCGTCAATTTGGATAACATAGTATTGTTTTATCCTTTGTGTCTTATTTCATAAACTCGTTGATTCTATCAACCACGGAAAGTGCCAATTCGTCCGTTTCGCAAACGATAAGCAGGGTATCGTCCCCTGCAACCGAGCCGACAATTCCGTCGTAATTAAGCTTATCTACCACCGTACCTGCGTTTGCGCCGTTGCCCGTCAACGTTTTAACAACAACCAAATTTTTCGCCGCGCGAACGCTTACAACGCAATCGCGGAATAAGCTCTTCATTTTAGGCGAAATTTCGCTTTCGCCGTCGTTTATGTATGCGTAGCGGTATTTTTTCTCTACCCCTGCCACTTTGAACAAATGCAAATCTCTAATATCACGGGAAATCGTCGCTTGCGTAACCACCAAATTCAATGCGTTGAGTTCTGCGCAAAGTTCTTCTTGCGTTTCAATTTCCTTTCTC
>JAZRSE010000121.1:0-2123 GCA_045651305.1 Candidatus Scatosoma sp.
CGCAAGCGTTGACGTTGAGTATGGACTACGAAAACCGCAGAGTGTATATGAACAATGCTATCGTAGCGGACCTTGACGACGTATCCATTTTCCCGACGGAACAATGGAAAGGTTTTACGACGGGCGAATGCTATTTAAGCATTTATGCAACCAGCTATAATCAATCGTCTTTCAATTGCGTTATCACGGATATCGACGGTGTTAGCGGTACGGGTTTCGATGCGGAATTCATCGTAGACAATACCGCACCGAAATTGCAATTGGTGCAAGACGAATACCCCGACGGTTTCCCCGATGCAATCGTTGGTAGAACGTATCCCGTTCCCAAGGTAAAATTGTTAAACGACGAAAAAGACGTATTTTTGTCGACGAAGGTTTACCGTAAAGACGGGAAAGGCGGACTTATAAACGTTTCGTTAAAGGACGGTATATTTACGCCGACGAAGGTTGGAGATTATGTCGTGGTTTACACCGCGAAAGACTACGCTGGAAACACGGAAGAACTCCGTTATGAAGTAAGGGCAAACGTAAGCACGAAAGAGTTGCGCGTTAAATTTAACGGAAACGCAACAAACGGCATCACGGGCGAGGTATTAACCGTACCTAGCGCGACGATATTAGACGCGCAAGGCAATTCGCAGTTGAAAATTACGGCGAAATTGAAAGGCGGCGACGTATCCCACGAAATCCCCGTAGATGGCGAAAACGCGTACACGTTCCGTCCTCTTTACGAAGGGGAATGGGAAATTATATATACCTATTCCGATTATTTGGAAACCAAATCGAGAACGCTTGACGTTAGCGTTGATAGAGGCGAAACCCCTTACATTGCAAACGAAGTATCGTTGCCCAAGTACATAATCAAAGGCGCTACGTATAAACTTCCTGCGTTAAAAGGGTATGTATTTGAATCGGGCTCGCCCGTAGAAACCGTTTGTTCGGTATTGGTAAAGGACGACGGCGGCAATGAAAGAGCGGTTAGCGGCACGGCACTTACGTCCTACGCTAAGGAAAAGACGACGGTAATTTATCGTTTGACAAACGGCAACGCTGTTGCGGAAAAACGTTACGAAATTCCCGTTGTAGACGTTGGTTACGATAGAGTTGGCGGATTGAGATTGGCGGACTATTTCGTGGGCGAAAACTTCACCAAAGAAGCGCAAAACGATAGAATTGTGCTTTATACGCAAAAGACGGGTACGCAATCGTTTGAATTTGCCAATGCATTGCAAACGTTCGATTTCCGTACTGTTTTCCACGTTAGCACGGTAATCAATAAATTCCAAAAAATAAATATTTATTTGCAAGATAGCGAAAATCCTGAAATCGAAGTAAAAGTTTCGTACAAGAGAAACACGGCTGGCAACACGCTCTTCACGGTAAACAACGGTACGACGACTTATACGGCGACGGCGGACTTTATCGAATCCAATTCGGAAAACTTCCGTTTGATTTATAGCAATGAAACGCGCAAAATTTCCCCGTCTACGGCGTTCGGCGTAACGGTGGAAAAAGACCTTAAAGGAAACGATTTCAACGGATTCCCTAGCCAAAAAGTGTATATGCGCGTTGAATTGGAAGGAATTACGGGCAAAGCAGGTGTTGAGTTCTTGAACATCAACAACCAACCGATGTCGATGGTATCATACGACTTGCTTGCTCCTGAAATTTCGAGAAATACGGAAACGGGTAAAAAGAGAATTGGCGACGAGGTAGTAATTAAAGCTACTTACGTGGCAGACGTATTAGACCCCGATTTGGAATTTAAGATGTACGTTAAAACGCCGAGCAAGGAATACGCTGTAAGTAAAGACGGCGTAACGCTTAACGAAATGGCTTCGTCTTTGCGCGATTACGAGCTTGTATTAACGGAATACGGGGTTTACGAAGTTTATTACGAGGTTGTAGATTCGAACGAACGTAGAGCAATTTACTCGTACGTATTCGAAGCGGTAGATAAGACGCCCCCGACGATTACGTTGGGCGGAAAAGTTACGACTGCTAACGTAGGCGATACGGTTGTTATTGCGGACGCGAGCGCGGTGGATAATTTATCGAAAACGTGCACCTTGTTTGCAAAAGTAATTTATCCTAGTGGCTCGACGTTGAGCTTGCCGGGGAAC
>JAZRSE010000122.1:0-3379 GCA_045651305.1 Candidatus Scatosoma sp.
TCTTCCTAAGACCGCTTGGCCTCCGACTTCGCGTTCGTCCAAGCGGAGCTCTACGGGCTGTAACCCGATAGCGCTGCGCATACCTTGCAATCTATCTTGCAAACGGGGCAAAAATTGGTTTGCCACCGCCGTATGTACAAGGCACACTTCTTCCGCGTTGCATACGGACGGACGCGACGTGTTCGCGTTGTAGATGATGTCAAGCGCCATATCAAGATTGGCGCTTTCGTCCACGTATACGTGGCAAATGCCCGTACCCGTTTGGATACACGGCACTTTCGCATTTTCCACGCAGGAACGGATAAGCCCTGCGCCGCCGCGGGGGATTAATGCGTCCACGTAGCCTACCGCCGTCATCAGTTCGTTTGCGCTTTGACGGGACACGTCTTCTACGATATTGATAAAGTTTTCGTCCAAGCCGTTGCTCTTCAATACTTGGCGCAAAATTTTGATAATCGCCGCCGAGGATTGGTAAGCGTCTTTACCGCCGCGGAGCACGCAAACGCTGCCGCTCTTAAAGCAAAGCGCCGCCGCATCGCTCGTCACGTTGGGACGGCTTTCGTAGATGATGCCGATAACCCCCAAAGGCACGGAAGTCTTGGTTACGCAAAGCCCGTTGGGGAGTACGTGTTCGTCCAATTTCTTGCCTACGGGGTCGGGCAAGAGGGCAACCTCACGGATACCGTTTGCCATACCTGCAATACGTTTCTCGTCCAAGCGCAATCTATCGAGCATTACGTCGGGGAGCACGCCTTTTGCGTTGGCAAGGTCGATTTCGTTGGCGGAAAGAATTTCTTTCGCGCCCTTTTCAAGCGCGTCCGCCATTTGCATAAGAACGCTATTTTTCTTGTCCGTCGTAAGCGTAGCCGCTTTTCTCGCCGCCGCTTTCGCGCCGATTAAAATTTCTTGTGTCGTTTTCATAGAAATACCTTAAAAGAAGTGATTTGACGGGTGTTGCCGTCGTGAATTGGCTTGCGCCGTGAATTGAACGCTTTGCGTTCGTGATTTGCACGCCTTTGGCGTGCGTTGTGGAAATAATTGCAATAACGCATTGCGTAGCAATGCAATTCACGCGGTTGAAAACCGCAATTTACGAAATGTATTTCAATTCACGCAAGCGACAAGCTTGCAATTCATTTTTACTTGCTAAAAAATCTTGTATATTTTCCCACTTTTCCCTCTACGATATCGTACAGCGTTTCGGGGGCGTCGCCGTTGGCAATCACCGTGTCGCAATCCGCTTTCGCTGCAATTTGCGCCGCGTGGAGCTTGGTTTTCATGCCGCCCGTGCCAAGCGAACTGCCTTCGCCGCCGCCAAGCGATAACACCCAATCGGGCATACCGTGTACCTCTTGAATAAGGGAGGCGTTGCTATCTTTATGCGGGTCGGCAGAATACAACCCGTCCACGTCGGAAAGGATAATTAAAAGGTCTGCGTTCACGCTTACGGCAACGAGCGCGGAAAGAGTGTCGTTGTCGCCCACTTTAATTTCTTCCGTTGCGATGGTGTCGTATTCGTTGATGATAGGGAGAACGCCAAGCTCTAACAATCTCTTAATCGTGTTGTTGAAATTCTCGTGTCTGTCGTCCGCTTGGAAGTCGCTGCCCGTCAAAAGAATTTGCGCTACGGTGTGGTTGTATTCGGTGAAAATTCTATCGTACGTGTACATCAATTCGCATTGACCGACTGCCGCCGCCGCTTGTTTGGTGGGGATATCCGTCGGTTTTTTCGCAAGGGCAAGTTTGCCCACGCCCATACCGATTGCACCCGAGGATACGAGCACGACTTCGTGGCCTGCGTTCTTCAAATCGCTAATCACTTTGCAAAGTTCGCCCGTGCGTTTAATATTCAGTTTGCCCGTGGCGTGCGCCAAGGTGGACGTACCCACTTTAATCACCAATCTCATGTGTAAATTCCTTTTTTCGATTTTGCAAAGCAAAACCGTAGGTTTTTTCGATTAGTAACAGTATAAACCATTTGAAAGGGTTTGTCAAGTGCGAGAGGGCATTGGCGGGCGAAAAATCAAGCTTTTTTACGCGCGTTGGCGCATAAGTGCGCGGAAAGCAAATGCAAATCCTCCTTTTTATTGGCGTTGAGCACGCGAAAACAATGCAGGGAAAGGGGCGTTTCTTTTCTCGTTCCGTCCGCAAAGGCGAACTCGCCGAAAAGGGGCGCGTTTCCGCCCGTGTACGAATAGGTGAGCGTGCCAAGCGAGCCGCACGGCAGTCCGTTTTTTGCAAGAGCGTCGTTTGTGAGAACGATTAAATCGAATTCTTCGGCGAGTTTATTATCGTTGTACTTATTTCTCATAAGAAAAACCTCCTTGGGAAGAACAGTTTGCGTTTCTTTTCAAGAAAAAAACGGCAAATATATTCACGAAAAGGGGAAGAAGTGAGATTTTTGTGATTATTCGAAAAATCTTTCATAAAACTGTTTACAAGCAAGGAAATTTATGGTATAATGATAATCGGTGGAAAAAGGAAAAAACCGCCTGAAAGGGTGAAAGATTTTTCCCAAAGAAACCAAAACTAAACAAAGAAGAAAAAATTATCAAATAAGGAGATAAATCATGACCAACAACAAGAAAGTTCTTCAATTCGTAAAAGATTGCGAAGCGTTTGCTCAACCCGACAAAGTGGTTTGGATTGACGGCAGCGACGCGCAAAGAGACGCTTTGAGAGAAGAAGCATGCGCTACGGGCGAAATCATTAAGCTTAACCAAGAAAAATTGCCCGATTGCTACTATCACAGAACGGCAGAAAACGACGTTGCTCGTGTAGAAGACAGAACGTTTATTTGCTGCGAAAACGAAGAGGACGCACTTCCTCATTCCATCGTTAAATGGAAGTCCCCCAAAGAAGCTTACGCAATGGTAAACGAAATTGCAAAGGGTGCTTACAAGGGCAGAACGATGTACGTTATTCCCTATTCGATGGGCGTAGTTGGTTCGCCTTTCTCGAAAATCGGTATTGAAATTACCGACTCCATCTACGTTGTACTCAATATGATGATTATGACGCGCGTAGGCAAAATGTGCCTTGACGCTCTTGGTGAAAACGGCGATTTCGTAAAGGGTTTCCACGCAAAATGTAACGTAGACCCTGAAAAGAGATATATTATGCACTTCCCCGAAGACAACACGATTATTTCCGTAAACTCTGCTTACGGTGGTAACGTACTTTTGGGTAAAAAGTGTTTCGCTCTTCGTATCGCTACCAACCTTGGTAGAAAAGAGGGCTGGATGGCAGAACACATGCTTATCCTTGGCGTTAAGCGTCCCCAAGACAAAGAAATCAAATACGTTGCAGCAGCGTTCCCTTCCGCTTGCGGTAAGACCAACCTTGCAATGTTAATTCCCCCCAAGCAATACCTTGACGC
>JAZRSE010000123.1:0-9057 GCA_045651305.1 Candidatus Scatosoma sp.
CCTTGGCTATCACCGTTTTGGCTACCGCCGCCTTGATTTCCGCCTTGTTCCGTATTAGCGCCGCCCCCTGCGGAGTTTTCGCCACCTTTAACCGTACAAGCAGAGAAAGCAAACGTAATTGTAGCCATCAAAAGCGCCAACACGCTTTTTACTATCTTGTTCACCTGTTGTCTCCTTAAAACAAACTTTCCTCTCCGCGCGTTTTGAATTCCGCGCGGAGAAGTTTCGTTGCATTATTTTGCGTTCTTTCTCGCAAGAGCCGCGTTATATCTTGCAATAACGTCTTCGTAGCCGTAGCTCTTTAATTTGTTGACGTATTTGCCCCAATCGTCGCTGTTTGCAATATTAAAGCCGCTTACACCCGTAATGAAGTTGTATTCCGCCATTTCTACGTATTTACCAAGGTCGGTAAGTTTCAAAGATACGGGGCTGTAATCTTCCTTCGCAAGGATTACTTCTTCGGGAACGGGAACTTTCAAATAAGGAATATAGCGTTCGCTTTCCTCGTTCAAGCTCTTAATAACGGGGTCGTTCATCTTGCCGATGAAATCGTAAGACCAATACAACGCCGCACCCGTACCTACGTTGGGGGTAATCGTTGCACGGTATTCTTCTTGCGTGCCTTCCCAGCTTTCGGGTACGTTGAACGTCCAAGACGTCTTTTCTTCGTTATCCCACGTCCAATCTACGCCCTCTTCGCCGTATGCGATAAGTTGCGTACCGATTTCGGAGTAGAGAATATCGATAAGTCTTGCAATTTCACGTACGTAAGGCGTGCCTCTGGGAATCATCGTTGCGCTTGCCTTGAACGGCGAGAAACCGTAGTGCAAAGGCGTGCCTTGATAATAATCACTCGTCAAAGGACCAAACGCGCTATAATTTTGGTCGTAATCGTAACCGGTTACAAGGTAAGGCGCTGCTGCACAGAACATACCCAATCTGTTATTGTAGCCTTTTGCAGCCATACTTGCGTCTTGGTTTTGGAAGGTGTTTTCGTCCATCAAACCTTCGTCCATCATAAGTTTCGCCGTTTCCAAATACTTCTTGAACGCTTCCGTTGCAGGCGTGTAGTTAAACGTACTGCCGTCGTTGGAAATTTCTACGCTTTCGAATACAGAGCCGTACGCCGCCATAATGAAGTTACGCAAATATTGCATCTTATTGGAGCTTACGGGGATTTCGTCGTTTGCGTCGCCGTTTTTATTTGCGTCGAGTTTCTTGAACGCGCGAAGAACCAAAAGCAATTCTTCAATCGTGTTAATTTCGTCGCCCGTAGGCAATTGAGAAACGCCGAATTCCGCTTGCAATCTACTCTTCAACGAGTTGGTGGTGTTGATGTTGTTAATCCACTCGTCGTTAATCCACATCTTATACGAAAGGTCGCGAGGAACGTCCATTGCCGTAACCGTTGCGTACATCAAGCCGTCGTCAAGCGTAACAACTTCTTTTGCGCTGATAGGCGTATCAATGTTGAAGTTTTCGTCAAGCAACTTCTTGTACGTAGGCATATAGTTGTCGATAAGGCTACCTACCTTAATGCCCTCTACTTCCAAGTTGGGGTCGTTAAACGCGTGAATTGCGCGAAGAGCCGAATAGTTTACCTGTTCTGCCATCGTGTTGGAGAAGAGGAAGAAGTCGGGCAAGTCGCCGTTCCAAGCCGCCGTACGGAGGTTGGTGTAGCTGGACGTATCCGCTTCAACGAAGTCGAATTTAAGGTTGGTAATTTCGCTCAACTTCTTAAACATCTTCATCGTCGAATATTCGGGGTTCATCGAGCCCTTTGGTACGAAGATTTTAAGGGTAACTTGTTCTTTTACGATACGGTATTCGTTGCCGTATTGTTCGATTGCCTCTTCTCTCGTCAAGAAGTTTGCTGCGTCGTAGTCATCCTTGCCGCAACCGCAAGCGGGAGCAAATGCCATTGCACCACAAGCCATCAAAGCCGCAAGAGTTAAAGATAAACTTTTTTTCATTTTTTTCCTCCTAAATATTAACCTTTTAATCCGCCTACCATCAAGCCCTTTTCAAAGAACTTTTGGAAGAAAGGATAAATCAACAAAATGGGTACGGTAGATACGATAATTACTACGTATTTAAGCGATTCGGAAAGCAACGCTTGTTCCGCTTGACCAAGCGTACCGCCGCCTTGACCGATGCTCGACGTGTTCGAACTGATAAGGATACGTTGCAACGTTCTTTGCAAGGGCCACAACTTTTCCTTCGTTACGTACAACAACGAGTTGAAATACGAGTTCCAATAGCCTACGATTGCGTACAACAACATAACCGCGATAATCGGCTTACACAAGGGAATTACGATTTGCACGAACGAACGAAGAGGGTCGCACCCGTCAATCATTGCCGCTTCTTGATATTCCCAAGAGATAGACGATTGAATATACGTTCTTATAATAATAATGTTATACACGCCCACGCAACCGGGGATAATGTTTGCCCAAATGGTGTTAATCAAGCCCAAGTTCTTTACAACGAAGTACGTAGGAATCATACCGCCGTTGATGAACATCGTGATAACCATAAACAAGTTTACGAACGACTTACCTTTCAAGTCCCTTCTCGACAAGGGATACGCCGCCGTGAATTGCAATAAGAGTTGGATTACCGTACCGATTGCCGTATATAACAACGTGTTCAAATAGCCGCGCGTAATGGCGTCGTCTTTGAATACTCTCTTAAAACCGCTCAAATCAAATTCCTTGGGGAAGAGCGTTACTTGTCCCGTATATACCGCCTCGGGCGAAGAGAAGGAGTTTGCCAATACGAACAAAAGAGGCAACAACGTGATGAACGCATACACGCCCATAACAACGTAGATAATCCAGTTAAATACTTTATCTTTACCTTTATTCTCAACCATGTCCGTTCCTCCTTACCACAAAGACGTCTCGCCCACTCTGCGGGAGATGAAGTTCGCCACCCAAAGCAAGAAGATATTGATAACAGAGTTAAACAAACCAATTGCCGTTGCATAGCTATATTGAGGGAATTGCGCTTCGAACGTTACCTCGTACACATACGTAGATATGATACGCGAGGTGGAGAGGTTACCAGGCGTTTGCAATAAGTATACCTTTTCAAAACCAACGGAGAGCATACTACCGATACTCATAATCAACATAATTACCGCCATAGGGATAATGGTGGGGAAGTTGATGTGCCACATACGTTTCAAACGTCCTGCGCCGTCGATAATTGCAGCCTCGTGCAAGCACATATCAACGTTTGCAAGCGTACCTACGTAGATAATCGCCCACCAACCAAGACCTTGCCAAAGCCCGGAAATTACGTAGATATGCGGGAAGAGTTTCGCGCTTTCCATTGCGCGGATAGGCTCGCCGCCAAGACCCGTAACCACACGGTTGATAATACCCGATTCATATTCGGCAAACGAGAAAAGCATACCGCATACAACCATTACCGATACGAAATAAGGCGCGTAGGAAATCGTTTGTACGACTTTCTTATACCCCTTGTTACGGATTTCGTTTAAGAACAACGCCAAAACGATAGGCAATATCGTGTTTACGACGATGGAATACAAGCTGAGCACCAAAGTATTCTTTAAGATACTCCAAAAGTCGGGCATATTTACAAAGTACCAGAAATGGTAGAACCCGTTCTTTTCCGCCCAAGGGCTTTCCCACAAACCGTCAAACGCGTTGAAATCTTGGAACGCCATTAACAAACCCGTCAACGGTATGTAGTTGAATATCAACAAATACACGAGCGTAGGAATTAAAAGCATCCAAAGAAGAAGGTTGTCTTTACGGAAGAAATCGCGGACGTGTTTTTTGAACTTTCCACATTTCTTCTTTGCAGGCAATTCTTGGATTAACGTTTGCTCTTGCACAGCTACTGCGTCCGTCGTTGCTTCTTCTTGCGCAACTACGTTTTCAGTTTCTTGCACGTTTTCATTAGCTAACTGCATAATTTTCTCTCCTTTTATTTTTCGTTATTTAGTTGTTATTTCAAATCCTCTTTCGTCCGTATATACGCCGACCTCGTCACTTTCGTCGATATACGCGCTGGGATTTAATTTCTCAATATTACCGATTACCGCCTTGCCGTCCTCGATTTTTACAATCGTGAACACTTCCGCCTCCAAGTGCGTCAACGCGCAAGGCACGCTTTCGCTTTCCGTCTTTACGCCGACAAAACCTTGTTTGGAAGAATATACGGCGTATCTGCCAACGGGCAAGCCCTCTACTTCGCTTAAAGGAATTTGTACTTCCTTGCCCGATTCTACGTTACCAAACGCGCCGAGCACGTATGCGCTTTTCGTTTGGTTGAATACGCGGAAGGGTTCGCCTTTGGGAGTACCGAGCAAACACGCCCTCGTCGGGAACGCGTTTCTTACGCAACGCTTTACTCGTCCGTCCGCAAGCGTTAATTTCTTCAATAATTGGAAGTTCGCTTTATCCAACTCGTCCGTGCAATATATAGGTCCGCCGCTTATCGCCCTTGCCGTCGCGTGGAATTCTCCCCACTCGCCTGCGCTTTGGAACATATCCCAATCGGCGATAACGATAGGCTCTACCCAAAAACCGACGAACGCGTTGTCAACGATATGCGCGTTGTGCGTCAAAGGTTTGTCGGGCATATAATCGCAAGACGTTCTCGTCAACGAGCCTTCACCCAAGTTCATAAAGAAATCGTTAGAACAGCTGGAACAGTTGATAAGGTTTCCGTTCATCACCGTCCAAGACGCGTTTTCTACGGCGCGGAGCAAAGAGTTCATCGCTTTCGTTCTGCCGCCCTTGCCTTCCGCAAAAGCCTCCACCCACGTCATCGCGTCAATCTTCGTGCCGTCGACGCCCTGTTCTTTCAACGCGTTGTAAAAATCCATATACGCGCCGCCGATGTTTTTATAACAAATGCCGTTGTCGTGATAAGCAATGTTCATCGGGTAGAAATCTTCGCCTACCGTTGCGGCAAAGCCGTCGTTGTTTTCAGGCGTTTTCAATCTATCGGGGATATTAAAGCGTTCTTCTACGACTGCGTATTTGGGGAAACACTCTGCATCAATGCCTTTCCAATACCCGTTGTAGGTATGCCAACAAAGGAAATATTGCAAGCCGTATTTTTCTTTGCAAGCGTCCACCGTTGCTTTCAAACCGTAAGGGAATTTCTTTTCGTCCGCCTTAAAGGAGGCAAGCTTGCCGTCCTTCGAAGTAAACCAGCCCTCGTCCGCAATCAAGAACCCAAGCTTTTGTCCGTTGCTTTCAAACAACTCTTCCACCGAAAGGATTTTGTCATGCGTTATGTCGCTGTAAAAAGCGTTGTACGTACAAAAACCGAAATAGTCTATAAACGCAGGCGCTTTTTTGTCCTTTTTCAAAATAAACGTGCCAAGTTCTTTTTGGAGCACCTCGTATGCGAATTCCATACCCTCGTAAGGATTTTCGCAATCGAGCGCATATACGTAGCGGAACTTTCCAAGAGCCAAGTTTTTATCACCCGTTTCCACACGGCAATACACCTTGCCCTTTTCCGCAAAAAGCGAGGCGCGCGACGCGCCGTCACATAAAGCAAAGTAGAGCGTGTATCCCTTATCCGTTTCCGCAAGCAAATATTGTGTTTCCATAGGCAAATCGGCTATCTTGTCGATAAACGCCGTCTTCATCCAACAAGAACCGGAACGATAGCAAGCGCTAAATCTTTTACCCTGGATAAAATCGCACAAAATAATATCTTCTGCCTTTTCACTTTCCGCCGTATAGAAAATTCCATTGTAGCTTATAATTTTTTTGGGCATACGTACACCTATATAAAAATATTATTTTTATTATTATACCAAACACCTCTTTTTGTGTAAATTCATAATATTTACCTTTATATGGACTTTCTTTACCTTTATCGCACAATCGAAAAGATTGATTATATTTACTTTTTTATGGATTTCCTTTACTTTAAGCTTGACAAGAGCTCCACACTATTCTATAATAAAACCATGAAACAATCCGCTAAAAAGAAACAAAAAAATATCTTTTATAAATATATCACCAACGATATGTTTGAAGAATTCCAAGTGGTTGCCGTAGGCAAAGAAAAATGCTCGGCAAGCAAGAAACAGGAAGGCCCGCTTATCAAAAACCGTTTTGTTATTCACTACGTCATAAGCGGCAAAGGTTTTTACAACCTCAACGGGAAACTGTATAATTTGCAAGCGGGAGATATATTTTTTATCCCTGCAAACCAAATCATTTCTTATTATCCCGACCCGCAAGACCCCTGGGAATATTTTTGGTTTGAATACAGCGGTCACCACGCCTTTTTGTTGAACGAACGCGCAGGTTTGAGCGTTAACGCCCCCGTTTATAAGGTGCAAAAACCGGAAAATTTCACCCTGCTTTGCGATGCTATGTTGACGGAACTTAACGACAAAACGGACGATTTAATCACCGTTTCCTCCATTTATCGCTTACTTTCGACGGTTATTAACGAGCGTTTCCCTAAAACGGCGTCCACCGTAAACACGCGCGACGACCTTATTAGTCAAATCTTTACGCATATCAACTCGAACTACTCCTCCCCCTCGTTATCCTTGACGTCGATTGCGGCGCATTTTAATATGAACGCGAGTTATCTTTCCCGTTTCTTCCGTCAAACGGCAGGAGTGCCCATTTCGAAATATATCATTGATTTACGTATGACGAAAGCGGTAAATCTTTTGAAACGGCGCGATTTGTCCATTAAATACGTCGCCATCAGCGTAGGCTATTCCGACCCGTTGTATTTTAGCCGAGAGTTTAGCAGATTGTACCGTATTTCCCCCTCTTCCTATCGAAAGGAATTGGAGCAAGAGGAAAGAAAAACTCATACCAAAAAAAAATAAAGGATGCTTAATCGCATCCTTTTTTTATTGGTTTTTATTACTTTTCTAACGCTTTTTTAACGCTCTTTAACGCACGAGCGGTTCGCGCAGTTTATCCCTCACAGGATACTCCGTGGTGATTTCCACTTCGTTCCCCTCAAAGGTAAAATCCTTACAATTTAACACGTACGCACAACAACCCGTAAACGTCTTGAAGAGGTTGTTTTTTACTTTTATTCCGCTATGATAATCTTCGATTTTAGGGTTCGCTTTGATGTCCGCGCGTACGCTGATAGAACTGTTGGCACAATGGTATCCACAGTTGTCAAAAACGTTATCTTTTATCGTAACGTCCCTAACGCCCGTCGCCTCAAACCAATAGGAATTGTCGCCGTTAATTGCAATGCCCACGTCCGAATTATAGAAGGTACAACCCTCCACCACCGTCTTTTTATTGCTATTGAGCAAGAAACCTCTTGGACGGTTGTTCCCCGTACGACAGTTTTTAATATGAATTTCAGGGAAAGCGGTTTTGTTATCAATAACGTACCCGTCCTCAATAAAATCCATATCCCCTGCCAAGGTAAGCAGTATTTTAGAGGGAGAAACAAGCTGTGATGATTGCACGGTAAATTCCGCGCGCTTGCTTAAACTAGGCGACGTAATTTCGATTACGTCCCCCGCCTTATACACGTTTACGCCATGTTGTTGGAAATGCGAAAGCTGCGCCGTAACGACGTTGCCCTCCTTTCCTTTTACAAGCGTATAAATGCCGTGAAAATTGCCGCCGTCGTCCATCATATGCTCGAATACGCACTCTTGCACGTTTATCTTACCACGGCAGTTAACGTAGTGCGTAGCGTCGCAATTGGTGCTAATAAGATACGCCTCGTCCGCTCTTGCCTGTACGCAAACCCGTTGCAAATCAATATTTTCACAGTTTTGGAAAAGCGCGCCCATCGCGCCGCTTTCGCGGATAACGACGTCTTGCAAGCACAAACCCTTGCTATCAATCGCCGCCCAAACGGGGTTCCATCTTTCCTCGTGCGTAAACACGAAACGGTTGTTGCCCGTCAAGAAAGAGAAATTGCCGTGTAGTACGACTTCGCCGTTTTCGCCCTCCGTCGCTTGCCACACCTCTTGATAGATAGGAGGCGTGGGGTGTCTTTCCACTTCGTTTCCAACAAGCGGCAAAATAATAGCCGTGTTATAGGCAGGGCGTTTGCGCTCGTTATCTATTTCAATAAACAAGTTTATCCCGTCCGCCAACGACTTCTCCCAATACTGCCCGTAGACAATCAACGCGCCGTTTTCTACACGATAAGGGAAAACGTTTTTATCAATAACAAGTTTTGCATAGTCGTTTCCGTGTTCGACGATTTTTCCGCAGGTGAAAAAGGGTCTATCGTAAAGCACGGTAACGTTTTTCAACGTCACGTTTTCGCAATTTCTTACGATAAAGGGCGTAATGCGCCCTTGGAAAGTCAATTCGCTGCCCGAAAAATCCAAAACGACGTTTTGCAAGCCGTCCAAAAGAAACGCAATATTTTTATCGCTACCGTCGTTGTTGCTTAAATACAAAAATTCCTTTTTCGTATCTTCCACGCCGATAACGTAGTTTCCCTTTTGAATAACGTACTCGTAATCCCCTTGCATTTCCGCCAATTCGCGCAGGTCTTTTACGTATATTTTTTTCATTTTTTATCCAATTTTCTCCACGCGCAAAGCAACGGCAAAACGTACTTCTTCTCCTGCCTTCACCGTTTTATAGGTAAACTTGTCGTCCAACTCCGTCGTGCAAGGCTCTAAACCAAGCGCATAGTCGCCGCTTGCCATACTCTTCCACTCTACAAAACAAGGCAACGTATCTTTCGAATAAATCACGCTGAATTTTTTGCCGATTTTCTTATTCACGAGCGACGCTTTACCCGTTTTGAGTTTCAAGAAGTAACAGGTTTCTTCTTGACCTGCCTTCGATTCGCTCATCTCGTACATACTGCCCTCGTTTTCCTTTGCCCAAGGGCTGCGGGGAGTATAACTTTCCACGTCCGCTTGCACTTCGCCGCCCTCGTCAAGCATAGGATAGCCCACGTTTACGTGGTATAACAAGCAGTAGTTTTCGTCCGCGTAACCCTCGTTGCAAAGCACGTCTTCCAAATGCACCGTATCTTCGCCAATACCCGTCCAAACTTTACGTTTTAACACGAGGTTTTTGCCAAAGA
>JAZRSE010000124.1:0-1955 GCA_045651305.1 Candidatus Scatosoma sp.
GCTTCGTTTCCTTCAAATTCCACGTATTCACGCAAAACGTTTCTAATCATTTCCTCGTCGTCTACTACTAAAATTCTCATAATGGTAAAACTCCTATATTACTCAACTATATACTTATAAACCAAAAAGGCTATCTTTACAACACAAAGGAGCGAATTTTTCGTGAAAATATCCTCCAACAGTATAATTATACCAAAAAAACGCGTCCTTGTCAACTGTCAAGCGGAAAACGGACAAAAATTTTGGGAAACGGCTAAAAACCGTTTCCCAAACCCTTATTCGTATTCTTCATAACTTCTTCTTATTTGCTGCTCGCTTGGAGGGATAGCCGTTTGCACGCCGCCCTTTTTACCTTGCTTGGCAGGCAACCCCACGTTGACGAGAATTACGTCTTCGCCAATTTTTACGATGTTTTTCAAATCAATAAACAGCCCCCGTTTTCGCACGGAAAAACCGCCGCCGTTCGGCACGATAATCCCTATCCAACGGTTTTCGGGATAACAAAGCGCAATATCGCACACCTTTCCCAATCTTCTTCCGTCCTGCGTATTGATTACTTCTTTTGCGCGAAGTTCCGAAAACGTCAATTCCATAGTTCACCGCCCTTACCGTGTCTTTATACAATATATGCAGGCAGGTGAAAAATGTTTCCGTCCCAAGAAGAAAGTCCTTTTATCAATTATACGATTTCGCCGCTTTTGCGCGCGTCGTTTTGCGAACCGGTGGGGTTGAGAACCGAATAGCCTACGTTGACAAGGTGGTCGGCTACACGTTCAAGCCCTGCAATCGTCGAGAAGAAGTATGCGCTGACTTCCATTTTGCATTTCCCTTCCGCAAGACGAGCGAAGTGGTTTGCGGACAAATCGCGTTTCATACCGTCCACCTCGTTTTCAAGCGCCGTAAGCGCGGCAAGCTTATCCTTCTTCGTCCCCTCGAACGTTTCCGTTGCGATATCGAACATTTGCATAACCTTTTCGCCCATCGTTTTAAGTTCTTCTTTTGCCTCGCCCGAGAAAGACAAGTCCGCCGCTTTCATTTGCGTTGCTATCTTTTGGAAGTTATCCGCGTGGTCGCCAATACGTTCTACGTCGTTAAGCACGTGGAAATACGCACCGATGGCTCTTTCGTCCGCGCTATCCACAAGGGGCGAAAGCTTGATGAGGTATTTGGCGAGGTTGGTGTTGATAAAGTCGATAATTTCTTCGCCTTTGGTAATTTCCTTTTCATAGGAAACGTCCTCTCCGCAAAGCGCATGCAACGATTTTTCAATATTCTCGTGCGCTATCGAGGACATATATTCAATTTCCTTTTTCGCTTGCATAATAGCGACGGGAGGCGTTTTCAAAAGCAAATCGTCCACGTACTTGAACTGCAAATGCGTTTCGTCCTTTTTCTTATCGGGCACGAGTTTCGTCGCAAGCTTAACCAACTGTTTCACGAAGGGAAGAAGGAGCAACGTCGTCGTTACGTTGAAGATTACGTGGAACCACGCAAGCTGCATTTCAGGCTTGCTTATCATACCTTGGAGCAAGGACACCGCCACGTCTTTGAAAATCCAGATAAACGCGCTGAACACCACCGTACCGATTACGTTAAAGGAAAGGTGGATAAGCGCCGTGCGCTTTGCGTTTACCCCTGCGCCCATACACGCAAGGATTGCCGTGATACAAGTACCGATGTTAGAGCCAAGCACCAAGAACAACGCGCAATCGAGCGTGAGCGCACCCGAGCCTACCATCATAATAAAGATACCCGTTGCCGCGGAGGAGCTTTGGATAAGCGCCGTGAATACCATACCGCAAAGGATGAGAAGGAGCGGGAAGTTAATCGTTTCAAACAACCCTGTAAAGAACTGCGTAACTTCGGGGGAAGTATCGGGGTCAAACGCCATACCCATAACGTCAAGCCCTACGAAAATCAAACCAAAGCCGCACAAAATACCGCCGATTTGTTTA
>JAZRSE010000125.1:0-1907 GCA_045651305.1 Candidatus Scatosoma sp.
GCGTTATTGTAATAATTACTACAACGAATTGCATAGCAATTCAATTCACGCGGTTGAAAGCCGCAATTCACGAAATCGCAGATTTCAATTCACGCAAGATTTATCTTGCATTTCACTACTTCCATATTATATATATAAAGAAGAAAAACGATATAAAAATAACACCGCCTCGGCAGTTTTGCCGAGGCGGTGTTTTATGCTAACCGCATTTTTTATTTTTTCGATTTCTTATCCTTTTCGGGATAGATGCCGCGCTTTTTACGGTTTGCGCTGATTGCCTTACGAAGGATAAGGCTTACGATGGTGAGCACGAGTACCGCTGCAATCGCAATCGAGCTTGCAAGGAGCCAAGCGTTCGTTTCGTTTTCGCTTTCTTCTTCCTCTTCTTCCGTCGTTTCTTCTTCTACGGTGTCTTTATTAACAGCCGTTTCCAAAGGCGAGTAGTCTGCGAAGATGGTGTACTTATCCGCGCTTTCAAGATATACGACTGCTTCGGTGTATGCCGTCGAATCGTACGTTTCGTAGTAGTTGCCTACCTTTGCCTCGTCAAGCGTTTCGTCGTAGCGGAAGAACTTCGCGCTATCGTAGAAGGAGAATACGCTCTTAATCCACTTGTCGCTGCTTTCCGCTTTTTCGTCGTAGCCGTTTTCTTCAAGCATCGTTGCCCAAGTGGTGGCGTTGAGGTCGTCGGGTTTCCAAGAGTCGAACATAACGTAGGTGTTTTCCGCTACGTCTTCGCCCTCGCGAGCGCCGTTCCAAATTTCCAAACGGTAGTCCTTTGCGTTTTCGCCTACGTGAACGTAGAAGGTTACGGTTACCCAATCGCCGTTCGTGCCGTCGCTGTTATCAACGATGATGTGCAAATCTTTTTCCGCTTGCGCCGCGTATCTAGGGGTAAGCGCGCTTACGGTGGAGAAGTCGTACACTTTCGTCGTCTTATCGCTGTATGCGTATGCGAACTTGTTTTCGCTATCGTATGCGTAGAACGCGATTCTGTCGTTACCGTCGTGTTTCCAATTTGCATTGTATTCGTAATCGGTTGCCAAATCGTCAAGCATAAGGTTTTTGCTTTCTTCGTCGTACTTATACGCCGAGAGGTTTGCAAAGTATGCTTCCGTGTCTACGCCTGCCGCGCCGCTCCAAGTGGGGTTCACTTTATAAAGACCGTTCTTTTGGAGTTTGAAAGCCACGTCCGTTTTTGCATTGAACTTCTTGGTTTCGGTAGGGTCTTTCGCGCAAACGTTGCCGTCCTTGTCGTACCAGTAGATAACCTTGCTGCCGATAGAAAGCGTGTTGTTGTAGTTGTCGTCGCTCATATCAATAAGATATACGTGCGCCGTTGCACCTGCGGACGCTTTCACGCGCATAGAAATCGTCTTGTACGCGCTTGCCGAAATGGTGGTGGAGTTGCCGATGAACCCGTAAGATTTAGGCGATGCGTCTTTGTTATAAATAACGAGGGGTTGCGTTACGTCATTGCCGATGAGGTTATCCCACGTTGCGCCTACGCCGCCGATGGTGGTGAGGATTTCTTTATAGTTATCCGTATCGGCGTATTGCTTGTTGAGCAAACCTGCCGTCTTCAATTCGTTTGCTTTGAGGTTGTCGCCGCCGCCTACAAACGCGCTATCGCTATATACGCCCGTGTAGTTTTGCGTCTTTGCAAAGCCGTCTTTAATGCTTGCTTGCTTTAACGAACCTGCCGCGTCGAAACCGCCGTCTACTTGAATTTCCTCTTCGGGCTTTTCGATGGTTACGATTTTCGCATACGAACCGCTTGCCGCGCAACCAAATTCCGCTTTATCAAGTGCTTTCGTTTCGAAGTTTGCAAACGCCGCAAAACCTTCGAAGAAGGAATCTTTCGTCGCCGTAATCAAGCCCGTCGTCAAGCCGTACGAAAGGGTAAG
>JAZRSE010000126.1:0-5086 GCA_045651305.1 Candidatus Scatosoma sp.
AAGACAATTGATAGATTCAACTCCTTGGCTCACAGAACGACATGGCTACGATCCGACTTCCTGCGCCTTTTTGCAATCGGCAAGAGAAGAGGCGATTGAAACCGTGTTAGAGTGTGCGGATTATAAAAAGGGTAACTTGGAAAAAATAGTGGTGACGGGTTGCCTGCCTCAAAAGTTTATCGACGAGTTGTATTTGCCGCTCGATGAGGCGGACGTCTTTTTAGGGATAAGCGATTACGAAAAGATTTTCGAGGCGTTGGAAAAATCGTACGATAGCGGCGAACGTCAAAATTACGTCAATCAAGGCAAGGACGGGTATTCTTTATCCAGAGTGCTTACGACGGACGAACACGTTGCCTATTTGAAAATAGCGGACGGTTGCTATAACCATTGTACCTATTGTTTGATTCCTAAAATTCGCGGAAAATACCGTTCTTATCCAATGGAAAAATTGTTGGAAGAGGCGGAGTCGCTCGGGGATATTGCAGAGCTTATTTTGGTTGCGCAAGACACGACGAGATACGGCGAAGATTTGTACGGCGAAAACCGTTTCGTGGCGTTAATTAAGCAACTTTCCAAGCTTGAAAATATCCAAAAAATCCGCTTGTTGTATTGTTATCCCGACGTGATTGGCGAGGATTTGATTGAAGAAATCGCCACCAACGAAAAGGTGCTCAAATACATTGATATTCCCTTGCAACACTCGGAAAACCGAGTTTTGAAACTAATGAATAGAAAGGGCAAGCGAGAGGGATATTTATCGTTGATTGAAAAATTGCGTGCGCGTATTCCCAACATCGCTATTCGTTCGACGTTTATTAGCGGCTTTCCTACGGAAACGGAAGAGGAATTTAAGGGCATGCTCGATTTTATCAACGAGGCAAAACTCTTTAACTGCGGCTTTTTCGCTTATTCGAGAGAACCCGACACGGGTGCATACCGCTTGAAAGGGCAGGTGCATCATAGGACGAAACAACGCCGTGTGCGTGCTTTGTACGAGGCGCAAGCAAAGGTTGCAAAAACGATTATGGACGGTTTCGTCGGGCAAACGATAGAGGTGCTTTGTGACGGAATTGATTACGATAAAGGCTGTTTTGTCGGCAGGGCGTATTTCAATGCCCCCGATATTGACGGCAAGATATACTTTAACGCCGTAGAGGCAATGCAAGGGGAAAGATATCAAGTGATGATAACCCGCGCGGAGAACTATGATTTATACGGCAAAACGGAGGATTTTGAATTATGAACTTACCCAATAAAATTTCCTTGGCAAGAATTTGTTTAATACCCGTCTTTTTGGTGGCTTTTTTCCTTGACGGTATTCTTCCTTTCAATTACGGCATTGCGGCAATTATCTTTGCGGTAGCGGCGCTCACCGATTTCGTAGACGGAAAAATTGCCCGTAAATATAACTTGGTAACCAACCTTGGAAAATTCCTCGACCCGATTGCGGATAAAGTGCTTATCTCTATCGCAATGGTTATCTTGTTGACCTTGAAAGAGAGCTTGTTTGCGTGGATGAACGTTTCTGCAACCGCATTGTACTTGGTTATGGTTATTTGCGTGTGCGTTATCCTCGCTCGAGAGTTGATTATCAGCGCTTTCCGTCAAATTGCGGCGGTAAACGGGCTTGTTATGGCGGCAGATAAGCTTGGTAAATATAAAGCGGCTTGTCAAGATTTTGCAGTATTTATTTTAATCTTGGCGGTGGATATATTCGCTTATGCAACCGTTGGCGCAGGGCGCTTAATCGCTTGGATTGGTTTTGCACTCTTCTTCTTGGCAACCGTGCTCACCATTGTTTCGGGCGTTTCGTACGTGCTTAAGAATAAACACGTGTTGAAAGAAAATAACGATTGATAAGGAATTTACGAAAGATATGAAAAATGCGTGCCTCGTATGGAATAACGATAAAAACAGCGCTTTTGAGGAAGGAGTAAAGTCGGTTATGGACGCCTTCCGTTTAGGCGGCTGCGATTTCGATGAAGTGCGTATTTTGCTCCAAGGCGATGAAAAGAAGTTTACGACGGCGGTGACGGAATTACGCTCGGCGTATGAAAATCTTGTTATCGTGACGGGCAAGGGATATTTACTGTATGCAAAAACGGTGCTTGCGACGGTGATTGGCGAAGAACATTTCCAAGGCACGGCAAGCGGCGCAGGTATTTTTACCAGCAAAGAAAAAACGACGTTTTTATTGGCAGGTTGCGCTTTGGAAAACGGGGTGGGGTACGTAAAGACTACCTGTATTCCCTATTTGGAAAGAAAGTATGCAACTCGCCTTGATAGGACGGTTATCCGTTGCATAGGCGCAAACGAACAACACGTTAAAAACTTGCTTATCAAAGCAAAAGCGATTGACGGCGGAAAAATGCGTTATTTTCACACGCGAAAGTTCGATGAAGACGTGGTGGAAATTTTATACGACGAAAACGTATCTAAAAAAGTTGCCGACGACGTACTGCGCGTCTTTGCGGACGGCTTGGACGAGAGCGTTTACGCATTGGACGATACGCCTTTGGCGGAACAACTCGTGCGGCTTTTGAAACTCCGTTTGAGAAGAATTAGCGTAGCGGAATCGTTTACGGGCGGTGGTATCGCCAAGAAAATTGTGTCCGTTTCAGGCGCAAGCGAAGTGTATTACGAGGGTTTGAATACCTACAACGAGGCGTCTAAAATGCAGCGTTTAGGGGTAAGCGAATACACGTTAAAATCGTTTGGCGCGGTATCCGACCAAACGGCGTATGAAATGGCGGCAGGGTTGATTGCCACGGGAAATTGCGATATTTCCATTGCAACGACGGGCTTGGCAGGGCCGAAAACGGATAGGACGATGTTGCCGGTAGGGCTTTGTTACGTGGCGATTGGCACGAAAGAGAGCGTCTACGTATACCGTTATAAATTTGACGGCACGAGAGAAGAGATTACGGAAAAAGCAATCAATTACGCCTTATTCTTGGCGTATAAACAACTGAAAAATATGTAAAATATTGATATACGGAAAAAATTAAACAGGAGATAGAAAATGGCAAACGAAAAGAATACGGAAAAAATGAAAGCGTTGGACGCAGTCCTTTTGCAAATTGAAAAGCAATACGGCAAAGGCTCGATTATGCGCTTGGGCGACGAGGCAGGCAAGACGGAAATCGACGTTATCCCTTCTGGCTGTCTTACGCTTGATTTGGCGCTTGGTATCGGCGGTTTTCCTCGCGGAAGAATTATCGAAATCTACGGTCCCGAATCCGCGGGTAAAACGACGGTGGCGTTGCACGCTATTGCCGAGGCACAAAAGATGGGCGGCGTACCGGCGTTTATCGACACGGAACACGCGCTCGACCCTGTGTACGCAAAGAAATTGGGCGTTAATTTGGAAGAACTGTACGTTTCTCAACCTGACACGGGCGAACAAGCGCTTGATATCACCGACGCGCTTGTAAGAAGTTCGGCGGTAGATATTATCGTTATCGACTCGGTTGCCGCCCTCACGCCGAAAGCGGAAATCGAAGGGGATATGGGCGATTCCCACGTAGGTTTGCAGGCAAGATTGATGTCGCAAGCTCTTCGTAAATTGACGGCAATCGTTAATAAGTCCAAGACGTGCGTTATCTTTATCAACCAACTTCGTGAAAAGGTCGGCGTAATGTTCGGTAGTCCCGAAACGACCCCTGGCGGTAAAGCGTTGAAATTCTACGCAAGTATGCGTTTGGATATCCGTAGAACGGATACGTTAAAGGACGCGGACGGCGCGATGGGCAATAGAACGAAAGCAAAAGTTGTGAAAAACAAGCTTGCGCCTCCCTTCCGTCAAGCGGAATTCGATATCGTCTTTGGCGAAGGCATTTCGCAAGAAGGTTGTATTATGGATATGGGCGTTCAATTCGATATTATCGGCAAGAGCGGTTCGTTTTTCAGTTACAACGGCAATAAAGTGGCGCAAGGCAAAGAAAAAATGCGCTTGTTCTTGAAAGAAAACCCCGAAATCAAAGCGGAAATCGAACAAAAAATCCGTGAGGCGGCAAAAGGCAATAAAGATATCGTTGATAACGAAGAGGAAGAATAAAAAAAGAATAAATGCGGGAGGCAGGTATGCGCTCTCGCATTTTTTGTGGAAAAAATTAGTGGATAGGAAAAGTATTTTTGCTCAAACAATTGACATTTTCATTAAGATATTGTAAAATAGTAAGTGATAGAAAGAAATTATTATTCAAGTTGCTTAAAACTTGTGAAAATACTCGATTTATCAATATAATTTTAATACAGGAGGCACAAAATGCACAACGTTAATTTGAGTTTCCTGTTTCTCTCTACTACGTTGCCTTTGTGGCTGGGAATCGTTCTCCCCGTTGCGGCAATCGTTATCGGCGCGGTATTGACGCTGTTTATATATAAACAGTCCACGGCAAAGAAGGTGGGCTCGGCAAAAGAACAGCAACGCAAAATCGTAGAAGAAGCGGTTGCGGAAGCGGAAAAGATTAAAGCGCAAGGCAAAGAAGAAAGCAAGAGAGCTTTGAAAGAGGCATTGCTTGAAGCCAAGGAACAGGATTTAAAATTAAGAAACGAATTCGAACGCGATACCAAGGAAAAGAAAGCGGAAATCCAACGTATGGAACAACGTCTTACCCAAAAGGAAGACGCGCTTGACAAGAAAACGGAAGCGCTCGAACAACAAAAGGAAAGTCTTTTTAAGAAAGAAGAAGAAGTACGTGCTTTGCAAGAAAAACTTGATTCCCAGCACGAACTTATGATTCAAGAACTTGAAAAGGTTTCCCAACTCACCCGTGAAGAAGCAAAGAAATTGCTTGTAGAAGAAATTCTCGACACGGCTCGCCACGACGTAGCTATGCAAGTTCGCAATATGGAACAGCAAGCAAAAGACGAGGCGGATATGAACGCGAAGAAGATTGTCGCATTGGCAATCCAAAAATGCGCGGCGGACCAAGCATCGGAAATCACCGTTTCGGTAGTACCTTTGCCTAGCGACGATATGAAAGCTCGTATTATCGGTAGAGAGGGTAGAAATATCCGTGCGCTTGAAAACGCAACGGGTATCGAATTGATTATCGACGATACGCCCGAAGTGGTTATT
>JAZRSE010000127.1:0-5841 GCA_045651305.1 Candidatus Scatosoma sp.
CGTTGCTGCCTCCCTGTTCGATATACGTATCGTATCCGTCGGGGAAAGAGCGGATAAATTCGTCCGCTTGGGCGAGTTTACATACCCGTACGATATCCTCGTCCGTAGCGTTTTCGTCACCCCAACGCAAGTTCTCTTTAATCGTGCCCGAGAAAAGCACGTTCTTTTGAAGTACGATAGAAACCTCTTTACGGAGCGCGTCTAAATCGTAATCCTTTACGTTGACGCCGCCCACGTACACCGCGCCGTCCGTCGTGTCGTACAAACGGGGAACGAGCTGGATAAGCGTCGTTTTCGACGAACCCGTGCCGCCCAATATACCAACCGTTTCCCCCGAATTGATGGTCAAATCAATATCGAAAAGCGCGTAGTTTTCCGCCGACTTCGAATACTTGAAATTAACGTCCTCAAAGCGGATAGAGCCGTCCTTTACTTCTTTCACCCCGTTTTCAGGGCTAACCACGTCCGATTCCTCGTTCAACACTTCCGCAATACGGCGCGCCGATTCAAGCGACATCGTAATCATAACGAATACCATCGAGAACATCATAAGCGCGGACAAAATTTGCACGCCGTAGGTGATTAACGCGGAAAGTTCGGTGGGCAAAAATTCACCCACTATTTCGCCGCCTGCGCCAAGCCTGCCCGTATCCATAATCAGTTTTGCGCCGAAGAAGGAAATAATGAGCACCGCCACGTTGATAAACAACGTCATCATCGGGGCGTTGAGCGCAAGGATTTTTTCCGCTTTCGTGAAATCGTTTCTCACTTCCCCTGCCGCCCTTTCAAACTTCTCCGTTTCGTGCTTTTCTCTTACGAACGATTTAACTACGCGGATACCGCTTACGTTTTCTTGTACCGAGCTATTCAACGCGTCGTACTTTTTGAAAATGCGACGGAAGAAAGGCATAACGTAGCGGACGATTGCGAAGATTAAACCGCCCAAAACAGGCACGACGCATACGAAAATCCATGCCAAGTTGGGGCTGATAACAAAACTCATTACGATTGCAAAGATAAATTGCAAAGGCACGCGGATAGCGATACGCAGGCTCATTTGATATGCGTGTTGCACGTTGGTAACGTCCGTCGTCAAACGGGTAACGAGCGAAGAGGACGAAAATTTATCCACGTTGGAAAACGAGAATTTTTGCACTCTATAAAATAAATCGTGACGCAAGTTCTTTGCAAAACCGCAGCTTGCCGTCGCCGCAAATTTCCCTGCCAAGCCCCCCGACAACATAGACACCGCCGCCAACGAAAGCAATATTCCCCCATACAACAAAATATGGCGCATAGCGTTTGCCTGTGCAAGCGCGTGCGCGTCAATCATTTTCGCCATAAAAAACGGTATCAAACACTCGCAAAAAGCCTCCACCGCCATAAAAAACGGGGTGATTATCGACGGCTTTTTGTACTGTCGTACGCTTTTTAATAGCGTTTTTAACGTACTTGCCATACTTCTCTCCTTTCTTTCATAAAATATCCAACAAATTTATTATATTTTCTTGAAAATATAAAGTCAACCCCTTACGCGCAAAAAATCCCCGCTTTCACGAGAATTTCATTGCTTTTACAACGTGCGTTCCTGTTTGCACGTGAAATACAGGATTTGGTATTTCTTCGAAAGCTCTTGCACGAGCGCTTTCGCTCTCGCCGTTTTCTCGTCGTCCAAATTCGCAAACGGGTCGTCCAAAATCAAAGGCGGACGATAGGAGGTAAACAACGTTTCCGCCAACGCCACGCGCACGCAAAAATCGAGCAATTCTCGCATGCCTGCGCTATAATACCCAAGCGGCCGCAACGCCGCATTTTCCTCTAAAACGGGCAACCCCTCGCCCGTAAAACGCATTTGTCCGCCGCCAAACCCAAGGATTTGCGCATAACGGCGGCAATGGCTTTCAATCGGGTCGAGATAACGCGTAGCCATATTCGCACGCGCCCTTGCAAGCAGTTCTTTCGCGCTGCGTATCGCAAGCAAACGACGCTCTAACCGCGCCTTTTCCTCTTCCAAACGCAAGCCTTCCGCTTGATACTCTTTCAACGCAAACGCGCGTTTTTCTATCGTCTCCGTTTCCGCAAATAAGCGCGCGTATTCTTCACGCAAACGTTCTCTTTCCCGTTCGGTAGCGTTTTTTCGCGCGGTGATATTCTCTATCTCCGTTTGCGAATATTCCGCAATAATGCCGCTTTCTTCGATATGCCCAAGCGAGGAAAGTTTCTCGCCGTACACCTGCACCGCTTGCGTACATTTCATATAATCGGCAACGCCCTCTTTGATACGCGAAAGCGCCGCCCTGTAATCGTACACCGCCTCGAAACGGAAATGCGAAACGAAATCCCGTATCGCGCTTTCAAGCTGCGCCGCACGCGTCTTTTTCCCTTCCGTTTCCTCCGCAAGCGCGGCGTGTTCCTTTTCCGTATCCAAAGAATATTGCGCCAATTTTTGGAGGAGCTCCGTTTCTTCCGCTTTCGTGGCTTGGTATTTCGCCGCTATTTCAGGGTCGTCGAATTTCAACCTCGGTTTGCGCGCGGAGGGCAAGCCCTTGGTGTGCTTATACACCGTGCCAAACCCGTATAACGAGCCGATTACGCCAACGGCAAGCAGGGCAATCCCCAGCCACTTAACGCTATCGGTAAGCACCGCGCCCACCACCGCCAAGCAAAATGCCACGAACAATATAAACATACCTCTTTTGCGGCGTTTCTTGGCAAATTTCCCTTCGGCGCGCTCTTGACGCTTGTCCTTTTTCTCTTGCTTTTCCTGCGCCAACGCCAACATTTCATAGCTTTCTATCGTCTTTTGACATGCCGAAAGCTGCGTTTGCAGCATTTGTTTATCCCGTTCTTTCGCAGAGAGCTGTGCAAGCGTGCTTTCCGCCCGTTCAATCTCTTCCTTTAACTCGTAAAATTCCTTTACGGCGTTTTCCAATCCCTCGGTGTTTAGCGTTTCGGGCGCAATATCCCCGAAAAAGATTTTCAAATCGTGCAAAGCGGCGGACGCGCCTTGATAGGTCGTTTCCATTTCCTTTCTCGCTGCACGGTTTGCCGCCAATTCCCCTCGGCGAGCGTATTCTTCCGTCAATGCGGACAACTTTTGCAATTCCGCCGTGTAATTTTGCATTTTTTGCGTGTATGCCGCCAACGTTTCTTGGTTCATACGCCACGTTTGCGAGGCGCGGATACAATCGGCTTTTTGCGTTTCTAAATAGGCAAGCTGTTCGTCAATTTCGTCCAACTTCCCCTTGGCAGGACGGCGTTTCGCCCGAAGCGCCCGTTCCGCATTATCAAGCCTATCCATCGCCTTTTGCGCCCCGTTTTCAGGCGCGGTGGCGGAAAGGATAGAAAGGAGTTTGCTCTTAATATCCCCCGTAAGCTCTTGCGCGCGCGCCTCTCCTTGCGGAATATACGCGCTACGGCGGTAGCTTTCTCTATCTACGCCGAAAAGCGACTCGCCCAAACGCTCCGCCCGCTCGCCAAAATCGTAACACGCCATATTGTTTGCGTCGAACACGCGCACCGTGTCCGCCGACGGCGTTTTTCCAAAGAACCGCTCTATACGGTAGACTTTTCCGTTCTCTTCCACGACCATAGCCCCGCCGTAACGCGCGTTAGACCACGGCTCGTACTTCATACGGAAATTTTCCGCAACGCTTGTTTTTCTGCCGTTGTCCATACCGTAGAACATACACTCGATAAAATCGGCAAGCGTCGTTTTTCCCCAGCCGTTTTCCTGCTTGCAAACGACGATAGGCTGAGATAAATCAAAGGCGCGGTTGACGAATTTCCCAAAACCGCTAATGTGACAGGAAAGAATTCTCACAGTTCGATTTCCTCCCCGGCAAGCGCCTTTAAGCCCACCTCTAAAATCTCGTCTTTAAGCGAGGGCTCTATTTCGTATCTTTGCACTTCGCGGATAAATTCTCCACGCTCGGTACAATCGTTCATAAAGCTATTGGGGTCGATAAACAAACGGCTTTCGTCCGCCACTTTGGCGTGGAAAAACCGCTCGCAAAGGCGAGAGGCAAGCAACGCCGTTTCCTTACGCATACCCTCTTTATACGTGCCGCAAAGCACCAATTTAACTACGTTTTCCCTGCTTTGTTCTTGCAAACAAGCAAACGCCGTATTTTCAATATCCGCATACGAATTACAAGCGGATATATCCACACGCTTTTCCACCACCTCTCTACGGGCAAAGGTGTAGAACTTCTCCTCTATAAGCGCACCCCTTTCGATTTCCAAAAGGAAGAACCCTTTTTTGCCCAGCTCGTCAAAGCCCCTGCCCTCGGGACAACCGCAATAGCGGTATCTTCCGCGCGAATCCAAGCGTTTTGCCGTCACGTCCGCGCCGTGAATATGCCCAAGCGCCAAATAGTCGATATACTTGTTTTGGAGATACCCCAAAGGCAAACTGTCTTTCCCCCCTTGCGCGCCGTTGATATCCCCGTGCAACAACACGATATTGTACGTATCGGGGGAAAGGGCAAGCGCGGAGAAGTTGCGAGGCGAAAAGTCGGCATAGTCCATACCCGTCACCGTGATTTCCTCGCCAAGAGCGTAACTCGCCCACGTATGATTTTGGCAAAAGCGCAAGAAATTATCGGGTGCGTTGTCGAGCAAAATCCCCTCGTCGTGATTTCCCGTCACGTAGAAAAAGAGCACGGGTTTGGCTTGTTCGATGCAACAAAGCACCTCCCGTTTCAAATCGGAGGCAACTTCGTTTTCCTCAAACAAATCCCCTGCAAGCAGTACGGCGGCGACGGCGTCTTCTTTCGCGTACGCGCAAATACGCCGAAATCCGTCCAAGATTTCCGCTTTGCGTAAACGTTCTTTTTCCCTCGGCAGGTTTTGAAAAGCCGAACCGATATGAATATCGCCTGTATGTATAATCTTCACGCCGTTACTCCTTATGAGTGTATTATAACACAATTTTTCGCCGTTGTAAATAGAAAAAAGAAGGAAAGATTATGAAAATAAAAAAACGCCTCCCTGTTAGGGAGGCGGATTGGCGCTTACAATAGCCTTACAACAGGCGCAAAAGCAAAAACGCTACCACGAACACCGCCACGCAAACGGAGCCCACGACAATACGGATTTTTTTGCGTTTCGCCTCGTCCATAGGCACGTATATACGGAATCCGCAAACGGGGCACACCCCTTTTTCCATCACCGCTTTGCACCGTTTACAATGGATTATTTCCTCTTTCGGCGCGTACTTACCCCCTTGGTTTTCCGTTTTTTCACTTACAACAGGCGTTGTTTTCCCCATCGCCTCGTCCATTTCCGCAATAATGCGTGCCTCTTGCGCGCGTCTTTCTTCTCTTGTTTGTCTTGCCATAATAACCTCTTATAAAAGTGTTTCAAATACTCGCAGAACCGCGTCGAATAGCTTGCCTATCAACGTTTTTCTCGCGTCTTTCTCGCTACGCAACCTCGATAGAGCAAACACCTCTTCGTAATCCCTTTCTATATCCTTTATCGCCTTGCAACCGCTAAAATACACCGCGTTTTCAAAGTGATGATATAAACTTCGATAATCCAAATTGATTGTCCCCACCACCGCGCTTTCGCCATCGCAAAGCATACTTTTTGCGTGGATAAACCCAGGGGTGTATTCGTATATCTTCACGCCTGCCTGCATTAACATATCGTAGTTTGCACGCGTTAGACGGTAGACGATTTTCTTATCGGGGATAGCAGGCGTAACAATCCGCACGTCCACCCCGCGCCTCGCCGCCATACAAAGGCTTGCGCGCATATATTCGTCCAAAATCAAATAGGGTGTGAATATCCATACGTATTTTTGCGCGCGGTTTATCATATCCGCGTACACCGCCT
>JAZRSE010000128.1:0-9517 GCA_045651305.1 Candidatus Scatosoma sp.
GGTGATAAAAAAGACGGGTTTCGTCGTTGAAGATATGCACGATAACGTCACCGTAATCGACAACCGCCCAACGCCCGTCGCGCACGCCCTCCGTACGGGTGGGCTGTACGTTATACTCTCTTTCCACAAGCTCTTCTACCCTTTCGCCCATCGCGCGGATTTGAGGAGCGTTCGAACCGCTTGCAATAATAAAATAATCGCAAAGGTCGGTCTTTTCGCGCACGTATAAACTTACGATGTCCTTGCCTCGCTTATCCGCAAGCGCTTTGCACACCGCCAAAACCAATTCCTTACTCGTTACCATCGTATTTTCCATATCTATCTCCTTCCTTTTTATTCTTGTAAAACGCGTACGCCTGCCGTGTAAGCGGGTACACCGTATTCCCTTTCTCTTCTAAATACTCCACCGTTCTTCGCAACGCCTCTTCCAAACAATCGAATAAATATTCTTTCGACTTATCTTTGGGAAGTTCCTTCCAATAGAGCTCGCGTATCACGTCTACGCCCTCGTAAACACGCGCGTCCTCCACCATATCCGCAAGGAAAATCAACGCGCCAAGCACCGACATATCCTCTTTTCCGCTCGTATGATAACGAATAGCGTCAAGCACCTCTTCGTCCTCTACCCCAAACGTGTTTTGCGCCACGTACGCGCCCGTGTATTGATGCAAAACGGGCTCCGGCACGTCCCCCCAAGCCTTATCCAAGACAAAGCCGTTTAGATATTCGCTATCCGCTAAAAGATTTTTCGCACAATCGTGAAAGAGCGCCGCTGCCACCACCTTTTCCTCGTCAAGCCCCAAAAACGCGGCGCGTTTTGCCGCGGTAATCGCAACGCGGATACTGTGTTCCGCACGCGAGGGCTTTTGCAAGGCAAGCGCCTCTTCCGCCCCCTTAACGGCGTACAAACCTCTATCGTAAATATATTTTTCCACCCTCTCGTCCACGAGCGGCGTCAACGGTTTTCTCGCCGCCGCCAACACACGGATTTTGGTGGAAGATACGGGCGCGCCGTTATAATGGATGAGCGCAAACTTCTTATGAAATCTTCTCTCAAACGCCTCGCTTTCCCTTTCCAACCAACCCTCTTTTTCATTTCGGGCGCAAACGGCAAGCGTTGCGCTTTGCAAAATATCCTCGGGGTTGCGCCACGTAGGAAAATCGCGCAACATATCCGTTCCTACCAAGAAGAACAGCTCCGCGTCCTTATATTCCTGCTTGAAATGCCGACAGGTGAGGTAGGTATAACTCGTTCCCCCCTGCGTTATTTCGTAATCGCTTATTTCTATCTTCTCTTCGCCTGCAAACGCCAATCGACACATTTCCAAGCGAGTGTTATCGTCCGTTATCCTCTTCCCTTTCTTATGCGGCGGCGTGTGCGCAGGCAACACGAACAATTTATCCAAGCCAAGCGATTGTATCGCCGCACGGGCAAGGCGTAAATGTTCGCTATGCACGGGGTCGAACGAACCGCCGAAAATACCTATCCGCACCTTTTTACG
The DNA here is from genome assembly GCA_045651305.1 of Candidatus Scatosoma sp. GTDB lineage: Bacteria > Bacillota > Clostridia > Christensenellales > Borkfalkiaceae > Scatosoma. The sequence goes on from JAZRSE010000128.1 coordinate 1,503, forward strand.
CCTCCTTTTTTCTTCCTTTTTCCATTATACAATATATTTTCCTTTTTTTCAAGTTTATAATGCAAAAAACTCGGCAAAAATTTAAGTATGAAAAAATCCGCTTTTATTTCCGATTTACTTTTTACCTTTTTATTGACGAGCGTATTCTTTTTATGCTTGTTCCGCTATTTAGGCTCTTCCCTCCTTCTCTCCTTTCTCTTCGCCTCTCTTTGCGGCGTTATCGCCACCCTCGGCGTGGGCGCATTGGGGCAAAGCAAGCGCAAAAGACAATCGTTCACACGATTTGAAAGCACGCAAAAGGACAAACTCCTCGCGCACCTTTCCCTGCTTTCCGACGCGCAAAAAACGACGCTTTTCCAAAACGTACTTTCTAAAACGAGCCCCGTACAACGCTTTTCCCCCTTGCGATTGACAGGGGAAAATACTCTGTATTTTTTGAAACTGCGATTTTCTCCCGTTTGCGCGGACGAAATAGCCGCTCTTTCAAGGGTAAAAACCGCCAAAGAAAAGGTGTTGCTTTGTAATTTTATCGAGGAAGAGGCAAAGACGTTATGCGAAACGCTAAATATCCGCGTATGGACGGGCAACGAGGTGTACGCGCTCGTCAAAAACGCCGACGCCCTGCCCGAACGTTATTTAGGCGAGCCCACCCCTAAAAACAAACGCCAAATACGATTACGGCTTTGCTTTGCAAAAAGAAACAGCCGCCGTTTTCTTACCGGTGGCTGTTTAATCCTGCTTACGTCCTTGGTGACGCCCTTTCCCTATTACTATCTTATATTCGGCTCTATCCTACTCCTCATCGCGCTATTCGTGCGAATTTTTGGGTACGTGGATTAGCTTTCCACCGTCAAAAACGCCTTTCCAAGACAATGGATAATATCGCTTGCAATCACCGCTCTTTCCCCGTTTTCCTGCGAGGCAAGTTCCGCCGCTTTTCCCACGATATATCCGCCGATACACGCCCCCTCATAAGCGGAAACGCCCTGCGCGCAAAGCCCTGCAATCACGCCCGAAAGCACGTCGCCGCTGCCGCCTTTTGCCTGTCCGCTATTCCCCGTAACGTTGATAAGAGTCTTTTTCCCGTCCGTAGCAACGGATACGGCGTTTTTCAAATACACCGCCGCGCCGCTTGCCAAAGCGAACTCATTGGCTAATTCCAAAGGATTATGTATCAACTCGTCCACGGAGATTTGGCTCAACCTGCAAAACTCTTTCACGTGCGGCGTTAAAACGACGTCGCATTTTTTGTTTTTCAACACCTTTTCCGCCTTGGTATGCAAAGCAAGCGCGTTCAACGCGTCGGCGTCAAGCACCAATTTTCCCTCGTACTTGTGCAAGAGGTATTTCACACCCTTTGCCACCTCTTTCGTCGCGCCCATACCCATACCAAACGCAATCGAATCGTAAGAGAGCAACCTTTCAAAATACGCCTCGTTGAACGTGGGCGTACTGCCTCCGCAAAGGGGTTGCAACAACGCCTCGGGCAAACGCAAGAGGAAATGCGGTATCAACCCCATCGGCGTAAACAACGTCGTATATCCTGCGCCGCTGCGCAAGCACGCCGCCGTCGCCAAATACGCCGCACCCGTGTACGACATACTGCCTGCCACGATAGCCGCTCTTCCATAACTTCCTTTATGAGAATTGCGTTTGCGCTTGGGCAAAATACTTATAATCTTTTCTTCGTCTATCACCTGCGCGTAATCCGCCTTGGGCAACGCAATACCGATATCCACGCAAGAAATTTCCCCTGCGCAATCAATGCCCTCGCCCAAATACACGCCCGTTTTATATTCCCCGATACAAAGGGTGAAATCCGCTTGCACGGCAACGCTTTCCACGCAACCGTTATCGCCGTTCACACCCGAGGGAATATCGGCGGAAAGCACTTTTGCTCCCCCTTTTTTATACTCGTTTATCCTCTTAATTGCGGAGGCGTAAACAGGGGAAAGTTCCCCCTTAAAACCCGTACCTAAAAGAGCGTCCACCACCAACGAATAGGTTTTTTGCAAGAACTCGTTTTCTATCCTGCCGCCCCCTTGCAAATAGTTCTCTTTCGCCCTTTCGCAATCGGCGGAAAAACGCTCCGCTACGCATACGACGTCTACGCTATAACCAAGCGAACGCAATATCCGCGCGCAAATAAACCCGTCGCCGCCGTTGTTTCCACCGCCGCACACGCAAAGCACGTCGCCGCCTTTTACTATTTGTTGCGCCTTATCCGCCAAAGCCGCGCCTGCGCGTTCCATAAGCGTTAAAGAGGGCACGCCTTTCACTTCTATCGTGTACTTGTCCGCCTCACGCATTTGGCTATTCGTTAAAACATATTTCATCTTTCACCTCTTAAAGATACTTCCGCCGAAGAGAATTTCCTTTCCCCCTCCGCCGTTAAACCAAGCAAATTGCCCTCTTTATCCACGCCGAGCACCTTTGCCCTTATCCGTTCTTCTCCGCATATAAGCGTCACTTCTTCCCCAATAAACGCTACGTATTGGGGGTATTTGCGCCACGTATCCGCATTATAGAGGTGTTTAAGGAGTTTTTCCTCCACCTCTTCCACGGCAATTTCCTTGCCCGTTTCCAATAAAATGCTGGTGGCAATATCTTTCAATTCCTCTTCCAAGGGGTTGTATATATTTATCCCAATGCCTACGATAGACGAACGGACTTTATCCCCCAAAAAGGTGTTTTCGATTAAAATACCGCAAATCTTTTTGCCGTTGACAAGAATATCGTTTGGCCACTTAATAGACGGCTTTAAGCCGTATTCCTCCATCGTCAAGCATACCGCCGTCGCCGCGTTTTGCATAATGCGAAACGCCTCTCTCGCCAAAAAATCGTCGTAGAAAGAGAGTACGCTTACGTATAAGCCGCCAAGCGAGGAAGAAAAGCTCCTTCCTTTCGTGCCCCGTCCGCCCGATTGGCTTTTGGCAACGATAACCAAGTCCTTCCCCTCGACTCGCTTTTGTTTTGCGTAATCGTTGGTGGAGGGGATACTTTCAAAGCGTTCTATCGTTATTTTATTTTTATTCAACGCGTACATACCCCCTTTTAATCCTCTTCTATCGAGCCGAAAGCGGATATTACGTCTTTGATAAGCTCGTAATCAAAGCCCTTGCCAAGCAAGTATTTCGCCGCCTTTTGCAACGTTTCTTTATCCGTAGTTTTGTTCCGCATATACTTTTGCAAAATCTCGCTTGCCGCCTGTTTTTGCGTATCTTCGTCCAAATTTTCTATCGCCTCGTCCACGTCCTCTTGCGAAAGACCCTTTCCGCGGAGTTGCGCGCGGATAGCGCGCGCCCCTTTCTTCTTTGCCAGCGCCTCTACGTAGCTTTCCGCATACTCCTTATCGTTGAGAAAGCCGTAGCCTTTTAATTTTTCTATAACGTAATCGCAAACGTTCGACAAATACCCCTTTCCCGACAAAAAATCACGGATTTGTTTTTCCGTTTTTCGGGTGGCGGAAAGGTGCGTCATCGCCTTATCCAAAGCGGTGTTTTTCTCGCTTTCCAGCTGTATTTCCGCAAGGAGCGCAGGCGCAATAATTTGCCCCACTTTCAAACGGTTTTTCACCGCCGTTTCTATCGTCAATCCGCAATAAAAACGCCCGTCTATATAGATATTGCACCGTCTTTTGTCCTTGATTTGCGGTGTGATAGCGGTAATTTCGTTCACGTTCTTTCCCCTTTGCTTTGCAAACTGATATTATTTTAGCATACTCTATGGCAAAAGTCAATCCCACAAAAAAAGAAAACGCGCGAACGCTTTACTTTCCAAAAAAAATATGATATACTATCATTATCAATTTTACTTTTAGGAGTATTTATGAAATATCATACCGTCGATTTACAAGGCTATCAAGCCGAATTGCCCGTTCTCCCCTTGCCCAGCGGCATTTCCATTGCGTTTTTCAACTTACACGGCAATAGCGAAATGACCGAGCATTGCGGCAAAAAACTCGCACAGCTTTTGCAAGACTGCGACGTACTTATCACCGCCGAATCCAAGGGCTTACAGCTTACCCATTGCGTAGCAAGAGAGCTTGGGCATAAATTTTACGCCGTTGCGAGAAAGAGCAAGAAATTGTATATGCAAGACGGCATCGAAATCACGATTGAATCGTCCATCACAACGGGGAAAGAACAAAAATTATACCTTTCCAAGCACGATGCCGATTTATTGGTAGGCAAAAAGGTAGGCATCGTGGACGACGTAGTTTCCACGGGCGCGTCCTTGAAAGGCTTGGAGGCGCTTGTAGAAAAAGCAGGCGGCATTATCCATAAAAAAGCGTTCGTACTCGCCGAGGCAGAGGCAGCCGAACGCAAAGACGTGATTTTCCTCGCGCAAATTCCTATCTTCCACTAACGACGTTTTTTCAACGCCGCCCTCTAATGAGGGCGGTTTTATTTTGTTAAAATTACCCCTTGACACGCAGGCGCGCGTGTGTTATACTTAAAAGGTGAAAATTAATTCCAAGAGGAGAATTTTATGCAAAAAAAGAAAATCGTAGGCATTGCTTTGGCAGCGGCTTTTAGCCTTACCGCCGCGTTCGGCGTCGGGGCGAAAATCGTTTCCTACGCGGCGGAGGGAAAATCTTTCACCGTGCACATGCCTACCATCACCAGCGACACAAACAACACCACCGTCAATTTATTGTCGGGCGACGTGTACGACTTTGCGTCTAAATACAATATCAACGTGGCTTGGCCTGCGTCTATGGCGTACAGCAACGGGCAAACGAATTACGAGCCTACCCCTGCACGCATCACTTGGACGGATAGCGAAAGCGCGAACTATTACACCGTAAAACTCTCCAAAAAAGCGGATATGAGCAACGCGCAAACGTACGCAACGTTTACAAACAACCTCGACGTAGAGGACCTGTTTATGGGCACGAAGTACTATTACCAAATTTTCGCGCACCGTGAAAAGGAAATTATCCAATCGCAAGTATTCTCGTTTGAAACGGCGTATCTCCCCCGTACCATTTCCCTGCCTACCACCTACCGCGACACCAATGCGCGCGACATCGGCGGTTATTACACGGAAGACGGCAATTACCGTATGAAACAAGGGGTTGCTTTCCGTGGCGCGGAAGTGAAACATTGCACGGAAGAGGCAAAAAACAAACTCCTTTACGATTTCGGCATTAAGACGGAGCTTGCTTTACATAACGCTCCCACGCCCGATTTAGGCGACGACGTACAAAATTATATCTCCGTAGAATCTCCCCATTACGTAAACTACGGCGGTATTCACTACGCTATGCGTTCGCAAGATTTGGCAACCGCCTTAAAAACGTTTGCAAACGCGGACAACTATCCCATCTATTTCCATTGCCAATTGGGCAGAGACCGCACGGGCACGCTTGCTTTCCTCTTGGGCGCGCTTTGCGGCGTAAGCGAAAAGGATTTGTATTTGGATTACGAACTTTCTTATTTATCCAACTACGGCAGTATCGGTTGGGACGGCAACGGCACTCCCAAAGCGAAAGTGGGACAATTTGAAAGAATGCTCCGCTATATCAACGAGGGCGAAAGCGAACAGGATGCTGAACACGACGAGCACGGCGACCCCGTTAGACAGGACAAAATCGTCAACCCCTACTTTAACGCAAACGATAAAACGCTTGCGGAAAGAACGGCTAGATTCTTGAAAGGGCAACTTGCCGATTACGGCATCAACGATAGCGTAATTGCCGCTATCCGCGCAAACTTGTTGGAGGAAGTGTAATATGAAAACGAGAACGAAAATCATAGCATTGCTCTCCACCCTCTTTTGTTCGGCACTCCTCGTAGGCGCAACCGCCTCCCTTTCCAACCCCGAAATCGCCACGGCAAGCGCGGCAACGACGGAAACGATTTTGAACGATTGCGAATTGGCTGTAAACGGCGCGGTAGAGGCAGTCGGCTCGGTAGAGCTTTCCAACGAACACGTCGTACAAGGCTCGCACTCGGTAAAGGTAACGACGTCGTCGAGTTGGTCGCCTTTGCTTATTTACTTAAAGAAAGGCGGAGCACCGCTCACCCGTGAACAACTTACCCAGCTTGAATACATTGAAATCACCATCCATAACACCAACACCGACGGCATGGCGTTCTACTTCTACAACCACAATATGGGTTGGGTGTACGGCGGTGATAAAACGACAACCTTGCAAATTAGCGGTGCCGATTTCTTGGCGCAGGTAGACGGAGGAAATAAAGGAACTAATTTCGACCCGTATAGCTATTCGGCAGGCTACGCTTATTTCCAAATCCCTAATGCAGGCACAATTTACATCGACAACGTAGTCGGCGTATTCAACGAGGAAGAAACGGGCGACAATACTACCACTAATTCCATGCTTAATAATTGTGACGTAGAATGGATTCGCACCAGCGGTAGCACCGCTTTGGACGCCACCTTAAAAACGGAAGGCAATAGCTCTACGAGAGTCACCATAAACGACGCAAACGGTGGATACATCTCGGTTAAGCTTATGAACAACAACGCAGCCATTACCACCGAGCAGTTATTATCGTTTGACTATTTGTATTTGGATATAAACAACCTTGGCTCGGAAACGCGCCAACTGTATTTGTATAACGCTTTAGCAACGGAACTCGTCCCTGGTTGGAACAAAGTTGCCATACCCATGTCCACGATAAAAGCGCAAATTGAGGAAAGCAACCTTGCATACGAAAACTCGCTTGGTTCTTCAAACGTGCGACAATTTAACGACGGTTGGTTTTATTTTGCTATATACAAAGATTGTTCCCTCCTCATCGACAACGTGCGCGGTCTTATGGAGGCGGAGTTGCACGGCGGCAAAGAAGAATTTGGCAAAGCATATTATTCCAAAGTGGAAAAAAGCGATTATTCTTTCGTACAATACGGCTCTACGGCGGTCAATACGTTGACAGCGGCACAGGCGGCGGCAAAAGGCTTGCCCAGCGGTTATAGCAACAACGTGGTGGAAGTCGTCAATGAAAACACGACGGGCAAGGGCGTTTTGCTCGATTTCTCTTCGGTGCAAATCCCCACCGCCACCATTGAATCTATCACTTTCCGCTTATATTTCCCCGACGATACTTCCAGCAGTTCTTATCCTGCAATCCGTATCCATAGAACGGACGAATCGGGCGATTGGATTGTAAATAGCAACGTAAAATCGCACGCAGGCGGTTGGTACGATTTCACCCTTTCCGCCGACGGAACGAATTTCAACGGCAGCCACAATTTCTCCCACTTATCCGCAAACGGGTATTTGGATAAATTTGAACTTGGTCTTCGCACGGGGAATTCCGCCCCCTTCTATATCGACAGTATTTCCGTGGTAAGCGCAGGTGTAAAAGACACGGACTCGCCCGTAATTTCCTACGGCGGAGCAAAAACGGTGTATTGGCTTGCCCAAGCAGGCAAAGCGTTCTCCCTCGACGCTACGGCGCACGATAGAACGGAGGGTGCGCTTACCGTACAATACGTTTGGAGCGACGCGAACGCAGTAAATAGCGACGGCTCGTTGAACGCAGGCACGTACACGCTCACCTTAAAAGCGAAAGACGTAGCAGGCAATACGGACACGATGGACTTGACGGTTATCGCCGTTGCCCCTGAAACCAACGCGCCCGTTATCACCCTGCCCGTAAGCGAAATTACGCTTGTTGCAGGCACGAAACCGCAACTTATCCCCCACGTAGCGGACGATAGCGTTTCGCCCGTTACCATCACCAAAACTTGGTCGCAAGGAGCGCTTGACAAGGCAGGCAAGTTGCTTGCAGGGACGCACACCTACACCGTCGTTGCAACCGATTTGTCGGGCAATACGGCAACCAAAACGATTACCGTTTACGTTACGCAAAACGAATTTGACGGCACGTTAGACGATACGCAACACAATTTTAACAGTTCTTGGCACACGGACGAAAATAGCCATTGGAAACAATGTACGTGCGGAGAGCTTGCAGAACAAGGCTTGCACGCGGACGACGACAACAGCGGCGCTTGCGACACCTGCAACTACCCTATGC
>JAZRSE010000129.1:0-1880 GCA_045651305.1 Candidatus Scatosoma sp.
TGCTTATATTACCACTTTATTTTTCTATTGTCAACTGTTTTTTATACCTTTTTGATAAAATTTTTAAGAATTTTTCAAAATCTATCAAAACGCCTTATTTTTCGACTTTGACAAGGGTTAAAGTGATTTTTTCGCCGTTGATATCCACTTCTTTGGTGTATCCGTCCGCATTACCTTCCGCAACCGACACCGCAAGAACGTCCTCGGCAAACTTACCTGCCGCCAACACCGCTTGCGCTTTTCCTTCCGCTATATAATATATGGAAATTCTATCGGTGATTTGGAAATCCGCCTCTTTTCTCATCGTTTGTACCTTGGAAACGACTTCTCTTTCGTTACCTTCCACAATGAGTTCTTCCGTGAGTGCCGTATTAAGAGCAACCGTAACGCCCTTATCGCTTGCGGAGATGAAACCTGCTTTGCTTTCCGTAAAGATTTGCAAATCGTCTTCCGTCAAAACGACCTCGCTATCGGTAGGCAACGCATACGTGCCGCCGCCGCGAACAGCGTCTACCACTTCCTTTCCATTACAATTTGCAAGGAGCGCGGAAATTGCGCCAAGCTTTTTGCCGTATTTAGGGCCGAGCGTTTTGAGTTGCGGTTTGAGTTTATACGAAATAAATTCGCTTGCGTCCTCCGCCGACTTATACGCCTTGATATTCAACTCGTCCAAAGCAATCGCTTTTAACCCCTCGTCAAGTTCATCCGCGCGAGCGGTAACGACGTACATTTCCGCAAGGGGCTGACGGTTTTTCACGTTGCCCGTGTTTCTTGCGGCTCTACCAAGGTTTACGATATCAAGAACGGTGTCCATACCCTTTTCCAAATGCTCGTCTACAAACGACGCATCGCAAACGGGGAAATCGCAAAGGTGAACCGACTTGGGCGCGTCCTTAAAGAAGTTGGGCACGAGGTTGAGATACATTTCTTCCGCAATGAACGGCGTATAAGGAGCGGTGAGTTTTGCAAACGTCACGAGCACGTGCCAAAGCACGGTGTACGCCGCCGCCTTATCTTCCGTCATTTCGCTGCCCCAATATCTATCTCTGCCACGACGCACGTACCAGTTGGAAAGGATATCCGAGAAGTCTTGTAACGCGCGCGCGCTATCCGTAATATTATATACAGCCAAATTTTTATCAACCGTATCAACAAGCGTATTGAGCTTGGACAAAATCCATTTATCCATAAGCGAAAGCTTGCACTTGCTCAAATCGTAATCGGCAGGATTGTAGTTGTCGATATCCGCATACAAGCAGAAGAACGCATAGGTATTCCAAAGCGTACCCATATACTTTCTTTGCGCCTCGCTAACCGCCTCGGGATAGAAACGGGAAGGAAGCCAAGGAGCGGACGAGGTGTAGAAATACCAACGAACTGCGTCTGCGCCCTGCTTATCAAGTACCGTCCAAGGGTCTACGACGTTGCCCTTATGCTTACTCATCTTCACGCCGTTTTTGTCGTTGACGTGGCCGAGTACGATACAGTTTCTAAACGGCGCTTTATCAAAGAGCAACGTAGAGATAACGAGCAAGGTATAGAACCAACCGCGCGTTTGGTCAACCGTCTTCGAAATAAAGTCCGCAGGGAACGTTTGATGGAAGAGTTGCTTATTCTCAAACGGGTAGTGATATTCCGCGAAAGGCATCGAACCCGAATCGAACCAACAATCGATAACTTCGGGCGTGCGCTTCATTTTACCACCGCACTTTTGACATTTACACGTCAAATCGTCGAGATACGGGCGGTGCAATTCGATATCGCTCGGCGCGCCGCATTTTTCTACAAGCTCCGCGCGAGAACCGATTACTTCGATTTCACCGCAGTCGGGGCATACCCAAACGGGCAACGGCGTACCCCAGTAACGGTCACGGGAAAGT
>JAZRSE010000130.1:0-5545 GCA_045651305.1 Candidatus Scatosoma sp.
CCGTTACGGGTTTGCAACTTGCCTGCGCGACGGCGGCGGCTGTAAACGGTGGCTATTATTATACGCCGCGATTGGTTAAAAGCGTTTATGCGGACGACGGATATACCTTATTAAGGACGGAAAAAGAACTGAAAAATAGAACGGTAAGCGAAAAGACGTCAAAGACTTTATCGGCTATGTTAGAGGGGGTAGTCACGCAAGGCAGCGGTAAAAAGGCAGGGGTAGAGGGATATAGAATCGGTGGTAAAACGGGTACGGCGCAAAAATTCGAGGACGGGCATATTGCCGCAGGGAAATACGTTTCGTCGTTCGTTGGGTTCTTTCCCGTAGATAATCCAAAATATTTAACGCTCGTGATTGTAGACGAGCCGCAAGGGCAATATTACGGCTCGGTTGTAGCCGCTCCTTGCGCAGGCGAAATTTTCGAAGGAATTATATCGCTAAAAAGCATAGCTCCTACGTCATAAAAGGATAGCTCCCCCAATTTTTTTTGGGTGGAGCTATTTTTTTTGAAAAAAATACAAAAACATATAGACAAATGGCAAAATTTTTGATTTAATATATACAAACACGACATTATAAGTATTAATGTCCATATTTATATGTATACCATATGCACTTGATATGTTATAATTTATACGAAGGAGTTAAGATGAGCTTTAAGGGATTCAATCAATTTAAATTTGACTTTACATTTGATAATGTACAGGTTAGGACGGTGGACTCAAAACGCGATATTTTCAAAAGCGCCTTTCCAAGACATATGCATCCGTTTTACGAATTGCATTACATTATCGGCGGGAAAGGCACGTTGGTATTGGATGGGGAAAGGCATGAGCTTTCCGCAGGGGATTTGTTTTTTACTGCACCCAAGGTATATCATGCGCAGTTGACGGATGCAAACGATAATATGGAAGAATATCATTTTGCATTTGAGCTGATACAAGGGAAAAAAACAAATATAAGCGAAATTGTAAAATTTTTCCAAAAAACGCATTTTTATATTTGTAAGGATAAATGTGGAATAGGCGCGTTATTTGAAGAGATTGAAAAGGAAACGACGCTACAACAAGCAGGTTTTTCTTCCGTTGTTCGTGCACTTTTACAAATGGTTTTATTAAAGACGGCACGGAATTATTTTCAAGAAAGGACGGATGCGGAGAATAAAAACATCTCCGAAGAACGGCGGCAGCTTATTTTAGACGAGGCTTTCTTATACTCGTACAAGGACGTAACCTTACAATCCTTGGCGGAACTTTTATATTTAGACGTGCGCCAAATTCAAAGAATAATTTATAAGAAATACGGTATGTCTTTTGTACAATTACGTACCCACGCACGATTATCTGCCGCTCAAAATATGATTTGCAATGAAGAAGGTACTTTATTGGAAATTGCAGGAAAATGCGGCTATGAAAACTATGCGTATTTCACAAAAATCTTCAAAGAAAAATTCGGGGTCTTGCCTTCGGAATATAAAAAAACACATAAGGAGTAGTCGCTTTTATGAAAGAATATTTAAAGAAAATTGATGACGTTATTGCCCAAGGGCCGTATAAGGACACGTGGGAATCATTGCAAAATTATACCGTGCCCAAATGGTATGAAGACGCTAAATTCGGTATTTTTATTCATTGGGGCGTGTATTCTGTGCCTGCGTTTTATAACGAATGGTATCCTCGTGAGATGTATATTCAAGGCAGCGAAGTATACAATCATCATATAAAAACCTATGGTGCGCATAAGGATTTTGGGTATAAAGATTTTATCCCTATGTTTAAGGCGGAAAAATTTAACGCTAGCGAGTGGGTGGATTTGTTTGAGCAAGCAGGGGCAAAATATATCGTACCCGTTGCCGAGCATCACGACGGGTTTCAAATGTACAAAAGCGAAATTTCCAAATGGAACGCGTACGAAATGGGGCCGAAAAGAGACGTTTTAGGCGAACTTTCCGCTGAGGCTGAAAAACACGGCATTGTCAACGGGGCTTCTTCGCATCGTGTAGAACATTGGTTTTTTATGGGGCACGGAAAAGAATTTGAAAGCGACGTAACGGACAAAGAAAAAAGAGGGGATTTTTACTGGCCTGCTATGCCCGAAGCGGAAAATAGGCACGACCCGTTCTCTCAACCCGTACCTACGCAGGAATTCTTGGAAGATTTCTTAATTCGTACCTGTGAAATTGTAGATAAATACCGTCCAAAAATCGTGTATTTTGATTGGTGGATTGAGCATTTTAGCGTAAAACCTTATTTGAGAAAATTTGCCGCGTATTATTATAACCGCGCAAAGGAATGGGGCGAAGAAGTCGTCATCAATTATAAGAAAGACGCTTTTGCTTTCGGGACAGCCGTTTGGGATATGGAAAGGGGGCAGTTTGCAAACGAAAAACCGTTTATTTGGCAAACGGACACGGCGGTTGCGAGAAATTCTTGGTGCTATACGGAGAATAACAATTATAAAAAATCTTCGGAGATTATTTGCGACCTTGTAGATATTGTCAGCAAAAACGGACGTTTATTATTGAATATCGGTCCTAAGGCGGACGGAACGATTCCCAAAGAAGATAGGGAAATTTTGCTAGACATAGGCAAATGGTTGAAGGTAAATGGCGAAGCTATTTACGGGGCGAAGCTTTGGAAATTCGTGGCGGAAGGGCCGACGATGATAAAGGAAGGGCAATTTGCTGACGGAAACGAGAAAACGTTTACGTCGCAGGATATTCGTTTCACCGTTAATAACGGATGCTTATACGCAACCGTGTTAAAATATCCCGAAGACGGCAACGTAAATATTACGAAATTGCGTAGCGCTTACGTGCGCGAATTGCCGTTATTTAACGGTATTATTAAGGACGTAGAAGTGCTTGGGTTTGATGAAAAGCCTAACTATTATCGCGACGAAACGGGTTTGCATATCCAAACGAAATCGGTGCAAAGCGAATTCCCTGTCGTCTTTAAGATTGTTTTAGACTAAAATTAGTTGGTATTACGGCTATGGTTAAGATTTTACAATACGGTCAAGGTAATTTTTTGCGTGCGTTTGTGGACGTATATTTTGATACGCTGAACAAAAACGAAGAGGGCAGGTATGTGGTGAATATCATAAAACCGACTCCCTTCGGCACGCTGGAACGTTTTGAAAAGCAAAATAACAAATATCACGTCGTTTTGCGCGGCACGGAAAACGGACAAACGATAGAAAACGTATATAGGGTGGATTGCGTGGAAAACGTTATCAATCCGTTTGTCGATTACGATAAGTATATCGCTTTGGCAAAAGAGCCCGATTTAAAGCTTATCGTATCTAATACAACGGAAGCGGGAATTTGTTATAACGCGGAAGATAAAGCAGATGGCTTTGAAAGTATTACCTATCCTGCAAAATTGACGAAATTTTTATACGCAAGATTTAACGCAGGTCTTGAAGGCGTATATATTCTTCCCGTAGAGCTTATAGACAATAACGCAGACGAGCTGAAAAAATGTGTAGATAATTACATCGCGCTTTGGAATTTGCCCGACGCGTTCAAAAAATGGAACGACGAACAAAACTTTTATTGCAATACGCTCGTTGACCGTATCGTTTCCGGATATCCTCGCGATGAAGAAACCAAGACGCTAATGGAAACGCTGATAGGCGAAAAAGACGAACTCTTTTCCATTGGCGAGCCGTTTGGGCTTTGGGCGGTAGAAAACAAAGGAAGGATAGCCGACTATATAAAAGAAGGCATACATAATATCGAAGTTGTCTTAACGAATAATATCGGCTATTATAAAAAACGTAAGGTGCGCGTATTAAACGGCAGTCATACCAACCTTGTGCCGACGGCGTTAATGCTTGGCGCGGTAACGGTATACGATTGTATGTTAGACGAAAGATTGTCTGCCTTTATGGAGAATACGCTTAAAAACGAGATTATTCCTTATGTGTCTAGCGATATTAAAGCTACGACGGTGTTTGCAGATAGCGTAAATGACAGATTTATGAATCCGTTTTTGAATCATCAACTTGTAAGCATTTCTCTTAATTCCATTTCTAAATGGAAAGCGAGGGTTCTCCCTTCGTTTAAGGATTATTATGCGGAGCACGGTAAAATTGCACCCTATCTCACAATTGGTTTTTCCTATCTTATGGCATTGTATTCTTCTATTGAAAAGCAGGACGGTAAATACTTGGTAAAAGTTCCAAGCCGCACTATTGAACTGAAAGACGACGCGCCGTATTTGGAATATTTCGCAAACGGGAACGAAATTGCAGGCTTTATGGCGGACACCAACGTTTGGGGCGAGAATTTAACCGAGTATAAGGATTTTGCAAAAGAAGTAGAAGCAAACGTTGCTATGATTAAAAAAGGAATTTGTTTGATATGAAATCAGTAATTATCAACGAAAAAGATAACGTGGGCGTATGCTTGGACGGAAACGAGCAAATTCCCGCAGGACATAAATACGCCCTTTTGCCTATCCGCAAAGGCGAATACATCGTAAAATATGGTGAAATTATCGGTAGAGCAACGCAAGATATCGCCAAAGGGGAATGGGTGCATACGCACAACGTAAAATCGCACCTGGACGAAAACGTGGAGTACAGCTACGAGTTTAACGCAAATATTCCTGAAAAAAGCGTTCGCACTTTTCAAGGCTTTAAGAGAAAAAAAGGCAGGGCGGGGATTCGTAACGAAATCTATATTATTCCTACGGTAGGGTGTGTGAATAACGTCTGTTTGCGTATGGCAAAAGAAGCGCAACAATATATAAAAGGCAGTATTGACGGGATATATGCATTAACCCACCAATTCGGTTGTTCGCAGCTTGGCGAAGATAACGAGAATATCAAAAAATTGCTTTGTGCAATCGCGCTCAATCCAAACGCGAGCTTCGTTTTATTCGTCGGTCTTGGCTGTGAAAACAACGGAATGGACGGCATAAAGGAATATCTTGCGCCGTATAACCGCGACAATATTGCCTATTTCAACTGTCAGGACGTAGAAGACGAACACGCCTACGGAATGAACGTTATAAAGGGATTTATTGACAAGGCAAAAGAATTCAAAAGAGAAGAAGTGGATATATCCGAGCTTTGTATCGGCTTAAAATGCGGTGGTAGCGACGGGTATTCGGGGTTGACGGCAAATCCGCTTGTGGGGAAAATTACGGACAAAATTGTAGGTGCAGGCGGCAGCGCAATTTTAACGGAAGTTCCTGAAATGTTCGGCGCAGAACAAATTCTAATGAATAAATGCAAAAATCAAGAAGTTTATGAAAAATACAAAAAAATGATTGTAGACTTCAAATCGTATTACACCAAACAAGGGTTTCCCGTATACGAAAATCCCAGTCCGGGGAATAAAAAAGGCGGAATTACCACCTTGGAAGAAAAATCTTTGGGGTGTATTGAAAAAGCGGGGACAAGCGAAGTCGTAGACGTTTTAGGCTACGGAGAACTCATAAAAGAGCAGGGTATATCCGCTTTGAACGCACCGGGGAACGACTTGATTGCCGCGACGGCGCTTGCGGCAAGCGGTTGTCAGCTCGTCTTATTT
>JAZRSE010000131.1:0-1788 GCA_045651305.1 Candidatus Scatosoma sp.
CGTATCGGTACGAAGAGAATGCTTGAAATTCTCACCAAAATCACCGATGGTAAGGCAACTATGAAGGATTTGGAAGAACTTGAAGAGCTTGCGGAAAGCGTAAGAGCTAACTCCCTTTGCGGTCTTGGTCAAACTGCTCCCAACCCCGTTCTTTCCACCCTTAAACATTTCCGCGACGAATACGTTGCGCATATCGTTGACAAAAAATGCCCTGCGCATATTTGTAAAAACCTTATGCAATACGAAATTGAGAAAGATAAGTGCTTCGGCTGCGGCGTTTGCGTAAAGGCTTGCCCTGCTAACGCATTCATCAAAACGGATTACATTGCTCCCGGCAAGCGTTTGCCTGCATATACCATCGACCAAGAAAAGTGCGTGAAGTGCGGTATGTGTATTGCTTCGTGTAAATTTAAGGCAATCATTAAGAAATAAGAGGAGGAAAGACCATGGCTAAAATCAACATTAAAATTGAAGGGATTTCCTTCCAAGTAGAAGAAGGCTTAACCATTTTAGAAGCGGCAAAAGAATGTGGGTTTGAAATCCCTTCCCTTTGCGCTTATAACCACGGGGAATGTTCCAAAGGCTCCTGCCGTGTATGCTTAGTAGAAGCAACGGGCGCAAGAGGGCTTGTAGCGTCCTGCGTATATCCCGTAGCGGAGGGTATGGAAATCACCATTTCTTCCCCCAAGGCAACGGCAGCAAGACGTACGTCGGTAGAACTCTTGCTTTCCAATCATAACAAGAACTGCCAACAATGCGAAAAGAACGGCAATTGCGAACTTTTGCACGTGGCAAAAATCACGGGTGCAAGAGATAACGTGTACGAGGGCGCGCAAACGGCGACAACGGTGGATAAAATTAGCCCGTCCATTACGCGCGATACCTCCAAATGCGTGCTTTGCGGTAGATGCGTAGAAAGATGCAAAAACGCGCACGGCTTGGGTATTTTAGGCTTTGAAAAGCGTGGTTTTGAAACGATTGTCGCTCCTGCGGAAAATAGAAGTTTTGCAAAATCCCCCTGTATCCTTTGCGGTCAATGCGTAAGCGTATGTCCTACGGGCGCGCTTATGGAAGTGAGCGAAATTGATAAAGTGGACGAGGCGATGAAAGCAGGTAAGTACGTGGTGGTACAAACGGCTCCTGCCGTACGCGCGGCGCTCGGCGAAGAATTCGGTATGCCTATCGGCTCGCTTGTGACGGGTAAAATGGTTTCCGCGCTTAAACGCCTTGGCTTTAAGAAGGTGTTTGATACCAACTTCGCTGCCGACTTGACGATTATGGAAGAGGCAACCGAGCTTTTGGGTAGAGTAGAAAAGGGGGGCAAACTTCCTATGATTACCTCCTGCTCTCCTGGTTGGGTAAACTATGCGGAATATAACTACGGCGATTTGCTTGGGCATTTGTCCTCTTGTAAATCCCCCCACGAAATGTTCGGCGCTATTTTGAAGAGCTACTATTGCGAAAAGAACGGTATTGACCCGAAAGATATGTTCGTAGTGTCGATTATGCCTTGTACGGCAAAGAAATACGAAAAGGAACGTCCCGAACTTTCGGTGAACGGCTTGCAAGACGTAGACGCCGTGCTTACGACGAGAGAACTTGGCAAGCTTATCAAGCGTTCGGGTATCAACTTTGTAAAATTGCCTGATAGCGAGTTCGACAACGACGTGGTAGGCGATTACACGGGCGCAGGCGTTATCTTCGGCACGACGGGCGGCGTTATGGAGGCGGCTCTTCGTACGGCGGCGTTCAAGCTCACGGGCGAAGAACTTGCCAAGGTAGAACTTA
>JAZRSE010000132.1:0-3549 GCA_045651305.1 Candidatus Scatosoma sp.
GATTTCGAGCATTATTTGAAAGACTTTTTCGATAATCCGCCCTTTGGTGGCACGTTGGTAATCGTCAATAGCGCAAAACCCAAGGCAGGGCAGGCAACGCTTTCCAAAAAATCCAACGTCACGTACGTAGATTGCGGAAAAGCGGACGAGGACACGATAGAGAAATGGATACGTATCACCTGTAAAAGGGAGGGCGTGTTCGTGGACGGGGTTACTTGTGGCAAGCTTTCCGCCTATTGCGTGCAAGATATGTCGCGTATAGCAGGGGAAGTGGAAAAACTGCTTTGCTATTGTCAGGCGAAAAAATTGGATAAATTGACGGACGAAATCGTCGATTTGTTGGTGTACCCCGACGCGGAATATAAGATATACGAGTTGGCAAGCGCTATCCCTCGAAAAAACCTCAGCGCGTACACGCGTATCGCAAACGAGCTTATGACGAAAGGCTTTAACGAGCTTGCCTTGCTTTCCTCGCTCGCCTCCTATTTTAGGAACTTATACGAAGTATCGCTTATCAAAGGCGGCGATAAAGAAGTGGCGATGACGTTGGGCATTAAAGAATTTGCGGCGAAGAAAAAGAGGGAAGAGGCGGCAAAATTCGGGGACGATTTACTTCGTATCTACAACGACGTATATACGGCTATATCCGATTCGAAATGCGGCAAGATAACCTTCTCTTCCGCTTGGAAAACGGTTACCGCTCGTTTATTTTTCGGTAACTGAAAAAAATCGGTTAAAAAAGATATAAATTTGCTTTATTTTTCACGGAATATTTTATATAATAATATCAATAAGAAATTTTTCCTATGGAAAAATAGGAAAAAGCGTCTATAAGGAGGATAAACATGGGAGGACTTTTATCAGCGGCAGAACGTCTTTCAGGGTTTGTGGATTCGCTCTATTCGTTTTTTAGCAAGTTCAAGGCGATGTACGCCGTAGAAATCGTGTTCTTTTTCTTGATTATCTATTTCGTGTCCAAGATATTGAGGGAAAACGAGGCGACGAAACTCATGCTTGGCTATTGGATGATATTGTTGGCAGGCGGTATTATAACGTTGTTTGCCGATAACGTGTTCGACCAAAATTTATTGAACGGTGTATCCTATTTGGTATTTGTCGTTTTGGTGTCGGCGTTTATGTTGATTTTGTTTAACGTAGAAGTTAAAAAGACGCTTTGGGACGTGCACTCAACGAAGGTTAGCCATACGGAAAAGACGAGCGGTAGCAATGCGGAAATCCGTTCGCACGCGGATACCGAGCGTTGCATTACCAACGTTATCAAAGCGTTGCAAAATATGTCAAAAAACAACGTTGGCGCGTTGATTGTGCTTTCCAAGGGCAGTTTGCCTAAACAAGTATTGCAAAGCGGCGTCGTTATCGAGGCGGAAATTTCCACGCAACTTATCGAGGGCATTTTCTTCCCGAAAGCGCCTTTGCACGACGGGGCAATGATTATTCACGGCCATAAAATTCAAGCGGCGGGCTGTTTCTTGCCGTTGACGCAAAAGACAAGTTATCCCAAGGAATACGGCACTCGTCACCGCGCGGCAATCGGTATTACGGAGGTTGCCAACGTTATATCGCTCGTCGTATCGGAAGAAACGGGTATCATTTCCATCGTAAAACAAGGCAACGTAACGAGATATGCCGATTACGATATGTTGATAGACGCATTGAAAGATTACTATTGGCAAGATATGCCGTTGACGGATAAAAAGCAACGCGGAGGTGCTAGATGAAATTCGGTCAATTCTTAAAAAAAGTATTTATTTCCAAGTTTTGGATAAAAGCCATCTCGTTGGTGCTCGCTACGGTTGTCGTGGTATTGATTAACGTGATGTAAGGTGAAAGGATAAGAAAATATATTCCAATTAGGTGTTTTACAAGGAGTTTTATGGGTATCAAGGTATGTAAATTTGGCGGTACGTCTATGGCGGACGGCAACGTGATTTTAAGAGCGGCAAAAATCGTTGAGGCGGATGCGGAACGCAAGTACGTTGTCGTGTCTGCGCCCGGTAAGCGTTATGGCGGCGATATAAAAATAACCGATTTGCTTTATAAATGCTCGGACGAGGCGGACGCAGGCGATAAAGAGGGCTTTGCGCAAACGTTTGGCAAAATTCGTAGCCGTTTCACAAGTATTGAGGCGGAAGTTGGCAAATCGCTCGGTATGGCAGAGGCGCTTGACGGCGTAGAAGAGGCGATTTGGCAGGGCGCAGGCAGAGATTATTGCGCTTCCCGTGGGGAATATCTTGCGGCTAAAATTATGGCGGCGGTGTTGGGCGTTGCGTTTGTGGACGCTACCGAATTCGTGCGGTTCAACGAGGACGGCACGCTTTCTAACGAAACGTTCGATTTGGCGGCGCAAGTCCTTTCTAAATACGATAGGGCGGTTATCCCCGGGTTCTATGGTTTGGGCGCAAACGGCAAGGTAAAGACCTTCTCCCGTGGCGGCGGCGATATTTCCGGCTCGATTGTGGCGCGTGGCGTAATGGCGTCCCTTTATGAAAACTGGACGGACGTTAGCGGTTTCTACGCGTGCGACCCTCGTATTGTAAATTCCCCTAAATGTATCCCCGAGCTTTCTTATCAAGAACTTCGAGAACTCTCGTATATGGGCGCAAACGTATTACATAGCGAGGCTATTTTCCCTGTAAGAAACGCAGGTATTCCTATCCGCATTTGCAATACGTTCCGTCCTATGGATGCAGGCACGCATATCGTAAAAACGTCTACGCGTGACGTACGTGAGAACGCGGTAACAGGTATCGCAGGTAAAAAGGATTTCACGGCAATTTCCTTGGAAAAGTCTATGATGAACAGCGAAGTAGGTTTTGTTGGTAAAGTGCTTTCCGTAATCGGTAGACGTGGCATTTCTTTCGAACATTTGCCCTCGGGTATCGACACAATGTCCCTTGTAATCGACAACGAATACTTAAAGAACGGCGTTTTGCAAGAAGTTGTAGACGAGATTACGGGGCTCGTACATCCCGATAAAATTTACGTCCACGAGAACATCGCGCTTGTAGCAACGGTAGGCCACGGTATGGCAAAGAACGTCGGTACGTCCGCGCGTTTGTTTAAGGCGCTTTCCGAGGCAGGTATCAACGTAATTATGATAGACCAAGGTTCTAGCGAAATGAACATCATCGTAGGCGTTGAAAACGAGGATTGCGGCGCTTGTATCAGCGCGATTTACGACGAATTTTTTAATTGAGTAGGAGATAACGAAAAATGAAAACTTTTACGGTTGATTTGAAAAAGGAATACGGTTTGGCAGGCGGTAGCCTTGAATGTATTACGATGGACGCGCCCTTCGATTGGGCGGCTCCCGATTGGAAACGCCCTGCGCTTATCGTTGTTCCTGGCGGCGGATACGGTATGGTTAGTAAGCGTGAGTCTGCGCCCGTTGCACTTGCGTTCTTGGCAAGAGGTTTTCAAGTATTCGTTCTCACCTACACGGTTGGCGGCGAAAACGGCATTTCTTATCCCGAACAGCTCATCGAAGTAGGCGCGGCGGTAGACTACGTTAAGAAAAACGCGGACGAG
>JAZRSE010000133.1:0-12506 GCA_045651305.1 Candidatus Scatosoma sp.
AAGCCAATCGCGGCAGAAATCTTTCCAGTAAGCAAACCATTCCAAATCGGTGCCAGGCTTACAGAAGAATTCAAGTTCCATTTGTTCGAATTCAAAGTCGGAGGCCAAGCGGTCTTAGGAAGACAATTGATAGATTCAACTCCTTGGCTCACAGAACGACATGGCTACGATCCGACTTAGCGACAAAAGCCAATCGCGGCAGAAATCTTTCCAGTAAGCAAACCATTCCAAATCGGTGCCAGGCTTACAGAAGAATTCAAGTTCCATTTGTTCGAATTCACGGGTACGGAACGTGAAGTTGCCGGGAGTGATTTCGTTACGGAACGATTTACCTACTTGTGGGATACCAAAAGGTACGCGCATACGGGTTGCACGTTGTACGTTTGCGAAGTTTACGAAAATACCTTGTGCCGTTTCGGGACGAAGGTAAACGGTGTTCGTCGAGTCTTCCGTTACGCCTTGGAAGGTTTTGAACATCAAGTTGAACTTTCTAATAGAAGTGAAGTCGCTATTGCCACAAATAGGGCAAACGATTTTGTGTTCGGTAATAAACGCTTCCAAACCTTCGTTGTCCATGCTTTCTACTTTAACGTCAAGCCCCTTTTTCGCAACGTATGCTTCAACGAGTTGGTCGGCTCTATGACGAGCTTTACAAGACTTACAGTCCATAAGGGGGTCGGAAAAGCCGCCAAGATGACCGGAAGCTTTCCACGTACGGGTGTTCATCAAAATCGCGCAGTCAACGCCCGTGTTATAAGGGTTTTCTTGAACGAATTTTTTCCACCAAGCTTTCTTTACGTTGTTTTTAAGCTCTACGCCCAAAGGACCGTAGTCCCACGTGTTCGCAAGACCGCCGTAAATTTCGCTGCCGGGGAAGATAAATCCACGCGTTTTGCAAAGGGAAACGAGTTTTTCCATCGTAACCGCTCTTTTTTCTGCCATAATATAGCTCTCCTTTCGATAAAACTTTTATCATCGGTTTTATTATACGGTTTTTACAAAGTAAAGTCAAACGAAAGGGGGTTGTTTTCTATGAAAAAATCTTTTTTTGGACGGCTTTTTCAATTCGTTTACAAATTTTGCGAAAAATAATAAAAAAAATTCAAAAAAACCGTAAAAGAACTATTCCATTTTTTGAAAAGATATGCTATAATGATAGTTGTTAAAATAGCGTTAATATAGTCGTTTTTATTTTTTTTACGCGCGATATGCGTGCGGGCGAATAGCAACGGCTTACAAAGGAGAATTTTTAGAAATGCTTTCGGATATTGAAATTGCGGAATCCGCCCAACTCATTGACATTAGAGAAGTGGCGAAAAAAATCGGGCTTGAAGAAAAGGATTTGGAGTTGTACGGCAAGTACAAAGCCAAGATTTCTCTTCCCAAGGACGCAAAACGCAAAGCGAAACTCGTTTTGGTTACGGCAATCAACCCCACCGCGTCGGGCGAGGGTAAAACCACCGTATCCATCGGTCTTGGCGACGGGCTTGCGAAAATCGGTAAATCCGTTTGTCTTGCCTTGCGTGAGCCTTCGCTTGGCCCTGTATTTGGTATGAAAGGGGGCGCGGCAGGCGGCGGTTATGCGCAAGTTGTGCCTATGAGCGAAATTAACTTACATTTCACGGGCGACTTGCACGCGATTACGGCGGCGAACAACTTGCTTTGCGCGCTTATGGATAACCATATTTTCCGCGGTAACGCTTTGAAGATTGACCTCAACAATATCTATTTCCACCGTTGTATGGATATGAACGAACGTGAACTTATCAATATCACGATTGGTAAAAACGGACGTGGCGTGGAAAGAGAGGACCATTTCGATATTACGGCGGCAAGCGAAGTAATGGCAGTTTTGTGTCTTGCAACCGACTTGGACGATTTGAAACGCCGTCTTGGCAACATCATCATCGGCTTGAACACGGACGGGGAATACGTTTTCGCAAGAGATATTCCCGGCGCGGTAGGCTCGATGGCGGTGCTTTTGAGAGAGGCGATGAAACCAAACCTCGTGCAAACGCTTGAACACACGCCTGCGATTATTCACGGCGGCCCGTTTGCAAACATCGCGCACGGCTGCAACAGCGTACAGGCAACGTACGCGGCGATGAGCCTTGCCGATTACGCGATTACCGAGGCAGGCTTTGGCGCAGACCTTGGCGCGGAGAAATTCC
This sequence comes from Candidatus Scatosoma sp., assembly GCA_045651305.1. GTDB lineage: Bacteria > Bacillota > Clostridia > Christensenellales > Borkfalkiaceae > Scatosoma. Next base: position 2,172 of record JAZRSE010000133.1, read on the forward strand.
TTGACGCGAAATGCCGTAAGGCAGGCATTGAGCCCGACTGCGTGGTTATCGTAGCGACGGTGAAAGCGCTCAAATTGCACGGCGGCGCGGACAAAGCGACGCTTGCGGAAGAAAACCTCGACGCGCTTGCAAAGGGTATGCCCAACTTGCTCAAACATATTGAGAATATCCAAAACGTATATAAAAAGCCCGTTGTCGTAGCGATGAATAGATTTTTCACCGATACGCAAGCGGAAACGGACTACGTTATTGAAACGGTTAGAAAAGCAGGCTCGACGGCGGTATTCACCGACGTATTCTTGAAAGGCGGCGAGGGCGGCAAAGAACTTGCCAAAGAAGTCGTTAAAGCTTGCGAAATTCCCTCCAAGCTTTGCTATCCTTACGAGTTGACGGACGGCGTATGCGAAAAGATTGAAAAATTGGCGCAAAAGATTTACGGCGCGGACGGCGTAGATTTCTCGCAAGAGGCGCTTGACAAAATTAAGACGATTGAAGAAAAGGGCTACGGCGACAAACCGATTATTATGGCGAAAACGCAATACTCCCTTTCGGACAATGCAGAGCTTATCGGCAGACCTACGGGATTTAGAATTACCGTACGTGATATTGTGTTGAAAGGGGGCGCAGGGTTTATCGTAGCGATTGCAGGCAAAATTATGCTTATGCCTGGGCTTGGCGCTCGTCCTGCTGCGGAGAAAATCGACCTTCTTAGCGACGGCACGATTGTAGGGCTGTCTTAAAAAGTGAATTGCAACGCGTTTGCGTTGCGTGAATAAAATCAAAGATTTTGTGAATTGCATTTTGTCAAATGCGTGAATTGCATTTGGCAATGCGGTTGGAATAATTAAAAAGGCGAAGAGATGACGTTAATAGAATTATCCAAGGATTTTGCGGTTGAGATAGTGCGTGTTTGCAATTTGATACGAGAGGAACGTGGCGAGAGGGTTTTAGTAAATCAATTGTTACGAAGCGGTACGAGTATAGGGGCAAATATTCACGAGGGAAATTACGCAAGTAGCCGTTTGGATTTTATAAATAAATTTCAAATCGCATTAAAAGAGTGCTATGAAACGGAATATTGGTTGGAGATATTCCAAAAGACGGGCTATCTATTAGAGGAAGAGCATAAAAAGCTATTTGGCGAGTGTAGTAAAATAAGAAAGATTTTAACGACTTCCATAATGACTGCTAAGAAAAATGAAAATATATAAATGAAGGCAATAACGCAAAGTTTACTTTGCAAATCACGACGGCACAGCCGTCAAATCAAGGCGTAAGCCAATTCACGAACGGAGTTCAAATCACCATAAGAAGTATGAATACCATTGAAGCAACCAACTTTATAGAACAAATTATCAACGACGATATCGAAAACGGGAAAATCAGCGCGGTACAAACGCGTTTCCCGCCCGAACCGAACGGGTATTTGCATATCGGGCATATCAAGAGTATGCTTGTCAACTTCGGTACGGCAAAGAAATACGAGGGCAAATGCAACCTCTTTTTCGACGATACCAACCCCTCCAAAGAAAAGACGGAGTTCGTAGACGCTATCCGTAAAGATATCGAGTGGGTAGGCTACGATTGGGCGGAAGAAAAGTACGCCTCCGATTTCTTCGAAATCATCTACAACTACGCGGAAAGATTGATTTGCGAGAGCAAAGCGTTCGTGTGTGATTTATCGCCCGAACAAATTAGCGCAACGCGCGGCACGCTTACGGAGGCAGGCACGGAAAGCCCGTATAGAAACCGTAGCGTGGACGAGAACTTGCGATTATTTAGAGAAATGCGCGCAGGGAAATATCCCGACGGTAGCAAATGCTTGCGTGCAAAGATTGATATGGCGTCGCCCAATATGAACATGCGCGACCCCGTTATCTACCGTATCTTGCGTGCTACGCACCACCGTACGGGGGATAAATGGTGTATCTATCCTATGTACGACTACGCGCATCCTATTTGCGATTACTTGCAAGGGGTGACGCACTCCCTTTGTACGCTTGAATTTGAAGACCATCGCCCCCTTTACGATTGGGTGGGCATTAACCTTGGTTTCGAACCCAAGCCCAGACAAATCGAGTTCGCTCGTCTTGCGGTAACGAATACGGTAATGAGTAAGCGTTACTTAAAACGCCTCGTAGAAGAGGGGCACGTACACGGCTGGGACGACCCGCGTATGCCTACGGTGGCAGGCTTGCGTAACCGCGGTGTTCCCCCCGAAGCGCTTTTGGATTTCTGCACGAAAATCGGTATTGTAAAAGCCAATTCCGAGTGTCAGCTTTCCTATTTAGAGGCTTGTATCCGTGATAATCTTAACGAAAATGCGGAGCGTGCTATGGCGGTGCTCGAACCGTTGAAAGTGACGATTACCAACTACGAGGGCGAAGAACTCCTCGATTCGGCAATTCACCCCTTAAAACCCGAACTCGGCGTAAGAAAGGTGGCGTTCTCGAATACGGTATATATTGATAAAGCGGACTTCTCGCTCAATCCTCCCCCCAAATACCAACGTTTGAAGATGGACGGCTACGTGCGTTTGAAAGGCGCGTACATTATCCATTGTGACGAAGTGGTGCTCGACGAGAACGGGGAAGTGGCGGAGCTTAAATGCTCGTACGTGCCCAATAGCCGTTCGTCTAACGACACCAGCGGTATCAAGGTAAAGGGTACGATTCAATGGGTAGACGGCAAGACGGGCGTGGATGCGGAAATCCGTCGCTATTCCTATCTTTTGAAAGACGCGGAATACGCAGGCCAAGATTTTGGCGAACGTATGAATTTGGATAGCGAGCATATCTTCTACGGCAAGGCAGAACCCTATCTTGCGGAAAGCGAAGAGAATAAGGCGTTCCAACTTATGCGCGTGGGCTATTATAAAAAGTGTACGGATGAAAAGGGCGGTTTGGTACTTTCCGAAATCGTTTCTTTGAAAGATAATTTCAATAAGTAAAAAATAATATTTAAGGAGTGGAAAATGACGCGATTGAATTCGATTCTGACAACGGAAGCGGATGCGGGCGGCGGGTTTTTGCAATTCTTGCCTATCATCATATTAGCGGTATGCGGCGTGGCTTTGATAATTTCCTTTATCGTAGGATATAAGAAAGGCGCGAAACGGATAAGCTGGGCAGGGCTCGTGTGGCTCTTGGCGGCGGCTATCTTCTTCTTGCTGCAAGGCTTGGCAGGCGGAGCGTTGAAATCGGCTATGTACAACGGGCTTTCTAATATGGCGGCAGGATTCGGGCTGGAAGGCGACGCGCTGACGAGATTGACGGACGGCGTAACGACTTTCATACCGGCGTTTATCCTCGCGCTTGCGTGCATCATACTCGTTATGGTATTGTACGGGGTTTTCAGTTTGAAATTCCGTCCTAAAATCAAGATGATTCCCAAAAACGCGGACGTGTACGTAATGGACGAAGACGGCGTGGAATACGACGAGGATTGGGTGGATTACGACGATTACGAATCGTACACGACGCGTAAAATGCCTATGCGTATCAACTGCGAAACACCTGGGTTTGGCACGAAACTTCTCGGTGGGTTTATTTGCTTTATCAACACGCTTACGGTAATCTTCACCGTGTTGTCGCTTGGGTTGTTCTTATTAAACGCAACCTCGCTTAAAGACGGGCCGCTTTCTTTCCTGTTCACCTTTGACGTGGGAGGAGTGGTGCTCGTGCCGACGCTTGTGTCGTTTGTTTCTCGGTTTGCGCTCGACTTCTTCTTTATCGGTATTTTGATTGCTTTTGCGTGCAAGGGTAGAAGAAGTGGGTTTGCGGAAACGATGCGTTCTTTGATAAGATTTGCAGGCTTTGCGTTCACCTTCCTTTGTTTCTATCTTCCCTTCTCGAAGAGTGCCGCAGCAGGCGGAAACGTGCTTTTATATGGGCTTACCTCTCGTTGCGTGAACGCGATTACCAAAATTTTTGGTGAGGGCAAATTGGCGTGGCTTGCGCCTATCGTGGGCAAAATCTTTGCCGGTATATTGTTGGCGGCGTTCTTTGTGGCGGTTACGCTCTTCTTGAATTGGGCGCTTAAAAAACTTGCGGAGTGGACGGCGGCGCACAAATTTACGCGTATTACGGACGGCGTTATGGCGTTTATCTTGTATCTTGTGCTTGGCATTGTCGTTTGCTTGTTGGTGTGGGCGCTTTGGTACTTACTCGCTCGTTACGGTATCTTTAACGTACACGAACTCTTTACCGAAGAGGCAAGCTTGTCTAACGGCGTGTTTAACCTTTCGGGGAGCATTATAGAACCTTTACTTATAAAAATAGACCAAGCTTTGGGTATTATCCCTGCATAATAAATAACGGCAATAAAAAGGCGGACGATTGTCCGCCTTTTTTATATTGTAAACGATAGCACCGTGTACGCGTTGAAAATAATTTACGACATACAGGTACGAGGTTTATTCAAATTGATTTGCCAAGATATCGGCGGTAAGCCGAGCCAAATTCATATCGCTGCCGTCCATTTTCGCGCCCTCGTCTTTGGAGAGGATAGCTACTGCGCCCAAACAATCCCCACCCGAAACGATAGGTACGATAACCTGCGCCGTCACGCCCTCTTCATTTGACACGGTAAGGGGGATAACCTCGCCGCCCTCGATAGCGTTGGCGATATAGCTGCGCCGTTCTTTTAGTATCGTTTCCATATCTTGGGAAAGGTTTTTCCCGTCGAACTCTTTTTTGCCCTCGCCATACGCGTGCAATACGCCGTCCGTGTCGCAAATAACGGCAAGCTTGCCGCTTAAATCGTTTAAGGAACGGGCGGTGGCTTTGCTAAACCGTTCTAACGTGGCGATAGGGGAATATTTTTTCAACATCAATTCGTCACGGTCGGTAAAAATCTCCAAAGGGTCGCCCTCTTTAATACGGAGCGTTCTTCTAATTTCTTTTGGAATAACGACTCTTCCAAGCTCGTCAATTCTTCTAACAATGCCTGTTGCTTTCATAAAAATCCTCCAATTACAAATATTTTGCGAGAGAATAAGGAAAATATACGTAAATAGAGAAAAAAACGGAAAAAGAGGGCGGGAAAAATAAAAGGTAAAAAATTATTTTATTTTTTTGAAAAAGTGCGATAAAATGAGTTGACAAACGCAGTTGGTTGCGATATAATTGATTTCGTTAATGCGGTCGTGGCGGAACTGGCAGACGCGCAAGACTAAGGATCTTGTGGGTAACTCCATGCAGGTTCAATTCCTGTCGACCGCACCAAAAACAGCGAAAACCCTTTCGGGAATTCGCTGTTTTTTATTTTCGAATATTCGACGGGAATTGAGGGTAGGAGCCGTTTTGCGCGAGCAAAACGCTTTGCCGTCGATTATCAAATATTACAAACGGCGTATCGGCAAAGGACGCCATTGATAATGGCGGAGCGGTGCGCGCTGCTAAAAGCGCAATTCCTGTCGACCGCACGATAAAAAAGGAAATCTCGTTTGAGGTTTTCTTTTTTGTTTTGTCGTAGGTAGTTGCAAAAAGGTACTTTGCCTATTTTTATGTTGGGGAGGTTGTGTTTTATTATCGTAAAGAAAAATTCGTTTTCGCTCTAAAAAATATTTTGAAAAATCGAAAAATATTTTCAAAAACAGGCATACGTTTGTCATATTATCCGTGTTATAATAAGCAAAACAAGCGAAAATATTAAGAAAAATACGAAAGAGAAAGGAAAAGCAAGATGACAAATGAACTAATTGTATTGGAAGTGGACGGTAAAACGTATTTTTATAACGGGAAATATTTTTTTGACGAGTTCTTTATTCTTTTAGAGGGCGCGGAATTACATAAAGTAAGCGAAAGTTACTTTAAGGATATATCGTATGAAACGTTAAAAGCAAAAGAGTTGATTGCGTTTGTGAAGGAATTAAAGGACAAGGAATTGTACGTAAAAGCAAAAAAAGTGATGGAATACGGCATGGAAAAATATAGCCGTGATGAAAATTTCTATTATCATATTTTGCCTATTTATACAAGTTGTTGTCGAAAAATGGGTTGTCCGCAAGAGGCGATTGAAAAGGCGAGGAAGTGTTTTTATAAAGCGGAGCTTTCTCCTATGCTTTGCACGTCGCTCGCGGCTGCGTATTGCGATATAAAGGATTATGAGAAAGCAAAAAAATACGCATTGATGGCATACGCAAAACAAGGAGGCGGTCAAGGGTATAAAAACGAGTTATCTTTGCTTTTTCTGCGGTTAAGAAAGGAAACGGGAGAAACGCTCTTCGAAGAGGACGAGCAATGATAATAGCTTTTTCTAAACAAGAGAAACACCGCCCGTTGGTTTTCACCAACGGGCGGTGTCCTTTTATATAAGCTTATTTGCAAAGTTCTTTACTCTTTTCCAAATTTTTACCATTGCATAGGTGTCAAGTTTGCAGTATTTCAAAAGATTTCTTGCTTGGAAAGTTAAAAGGTATATAAAAAGCACCGGCGCGTGCGTCGGGGCTTTTGGTTTATGATAAAAATTTTATACAAACGGGTGTTCTACGCGGATTACGCAAGCGCACTCGGGGTGGGTGGTTTTAATCTTCTCCACCACTTGTTTTTCCGCCTCTTTGGCGCACAGTTTACAATCGGTGGGCATAACGAGGTCGAAGATGAGGTTGATATGCGTTTCGCCTTTCGTCATACGGAAATCGTGGATAGAAAAGCTCTCGTCTACCTCTTTTGCCGACGTTTCCGCCAAGCTACGAAGTTCGTTTACGAGCGGGTCGTTTACGACGAGCGGGTCGAGGTGCACGGTGACGATACAACCGAATTTTTCGTGCATATCCCGTTCCATTTTATCCACCTCTTCGTGGGCGACGTTGATGTCGCAATCGGAGGGGACTTCCGCGTGAAAGGACACGATTTGTCTGCCGGGGCCGTAGTCGTGCACCATAACGTCGTGTATGCCTACGATACGGGAATAGTCTTTTACGAACGCGTAAATGCTATCAATAAACGCAGGGTCGGGCGTAGAGCCAAGCAACAAATCAATCGTTTCTTTTGCCGCTCTTAAACCTGTAAAAAGGATAAACGCCGCAACGAGAATACCTGCCCAACCGTCAATATGCACGCCCCATGTACGAGATATAATTGCGGAGGCGAGTACCAGCGTCGTTGCAATGCAATCGGTGAGCGAATCGGCAGCCGCCGCTTTTACGGGCGAGGATTGAATCGTTTTGCCTATCTTTCTATAAAAGAAGAACAGCCAAATTTTCACGAGGATAGACGCGCCGAGGATGATGAGCGTGACGTTGCCGACGTTTGGCAATACGGGCGTGATAATCTTTTCAATCGAGCCTTTGAACAGTTCAAAGCCGACGAGGATAATCAGCATATCGACGATAAAGCCTGCCACGTATTCGTATCTGCCGTGCCCCAAAGGGTGTTCTTTATCCACGGGTTTATTGGCAAGGCGTACCCCAAGCATCGTGACAATGGACGAGCCTGCGTCGGAAATATTATTAAATGCGTCCGCAATAATGGCAACGGAGAAGGATAAAATACCCATTACAAGTTTGCCGATAAAAAGCAGTACGTTGGCGAAAATCCCCGTCAACCCTGCAAGCATAGCGTATTTAGCGCGTACCTTCGGCTCTTTTACGTCTTTGTCCTTGCCGATAAACGCGCCTATCAATAAATTCGTCATACCGCCTCCAATAAAAGAGTTTGATACGATTTATTATATGCCGTGCGTGCGCGTTTGTCAATGAAAAAGCGGAAAAATCTCAAAAACGCCTAAAAAATCGTTGACAAAATCTTCCTTGGTATGATACAATCGCTATTGTCATAGGGGAGTAGTCGGCTTGAAAAAGTCGTTACGTCTACAACACTGAAATATACGATTTCAGGCGTAATGGTAAACGACAAGACTTATGCGCAAACGCCCAAGGTGGGCGTATTTGCGCGTAGGTCTTTCTTTTTTTGCAATCTAAACGGTAAAAACAAAAGGAGAAAATAAATATGTTTTGGACGATTTTTTGGGCGGTAATTATGGTTATCGGCGGATTCGTGCTGCTTGTAAAGGGCGCGGATTGGTTTGTGGACGGCGCGGCAGGTTTGGCGGCAAAGCTCCGTATTCCGCAACTTGTTATCGGCTTGACGATTGTGGCGTTCGGTACGAGCGCGCCCGAACTTGCTACTTCGGTAATTTCGGCAATCGGCGGCGACGTGGGTATTGCGGTGGGCAACGTGCTTGGCAGTAACATCACCAATATCCTGCTCATCTTGGGCTTGTCGGCAATGTTTTGCGCTTTGCCCGTGCAAAAGGATTCCCTTATCATCGATTTGCCCGTGCTTTTGGGCGCGTCCGCGCTCATCGTGCTTTTTGGCGCGTTCGACGATAAAATCGGTAGATTAGAGGGTGGCGTTATGGTGATTCTCCTTATCTCGTACACCGTATTTTTGGTAATGAAAGCGCTCCGCGGCAGGGACAAGCAACCTGCTTTGGCGGATTTGGAGAACCACGAAATTGTCGTAGAGAGCGAAGAGGAAGAAAGCAAAGGCGGCTTTAACGGTTGGTATGAAAAAATGAAAAAGCATACCTGGTTTTTGGCGGTGGCAACCGTTGTAGGGCTTGGTATCGTCGTGGGCGGCGCTATGCTTGCGGTAGAGGGCGCAAAGACGATTGCGGCGGAAATCGGCATCAACCAAAAGATAATCGGCTTGACGGTGGTGGCAATCGGCACTTCCTTGCCCGAACTTATCACCTCGGTTGTGGCGGCAAGGAAAGGGGAAACGGATATCGCTATCGGCAATATCGTCGGCAGTAACATTTTCAATATCTTGATGGTGGCAGGTCTTTCGGCGCTCATTATGCCCTTGCCTTTCTCCTCGCAAGGCGTAAGTTTCTTGGCGGACGGCTTGATTGCGCTTGGTGCGGCGGCGCTTTTGGCGTTGTGCGCGTACCTGCCCAAGCATAAGCTTAATAAAGTGGGCGGCGGAATTATGTTGGCAGGCTTTGCGGCGTACTACGCGTACTTGTTTATAATGATGTAAAAAAAGTAAAAAAACTTGCAAAATACAAGCAAAAACGCTTGCCAAGCAAGAGAAAATCGTATATAATAGGTAAGACTTCGAACGTTCCGCTGCCTATTTTTTGGGCATAACGAGGAGTTATGCAGCGGGTTATGAACGTATCGTAAATAACGGAGGTAAAGTCGAAATGAAAGGATTGATTGAAGCGATTAACGCAGAAAACCTTAAAGCGGAAGTTCCTGCATTTGAAGTAGGCGACACGGTTAAGGTAGGCTACAAAATCATCGAAGGTGGCAAGGAAAGAGTTCAAAACTTCGAAGGCGTAGTTATCGCAAAGAAGAACGGTGGTATTTCCGAAACGTTCACGGTACGTCACATTTCCTATGGCGTAGGCGTAGAAAAAACGTATCCTCTTCACTCCCCGAAGATTGCATCCATCACGGTTGTAAGAAAGGGTAAGGTAAGAAGAGCGAAACTTTATTATCTTCGCAAGTTGACGGGCAAGGCTGCCAAAGTCAAAGAAAGAATTTAATAGGAAACGTCGGAGAGTATCCGAATAGACGAGTTTGCTTAAAGTCAAAGGCAAACTCGTTTTATTTTTCTAAAAAAATGGTAAAATATTGTTTACTTTTTCCTGCGTTTAGGTTACAATAATAGAAAAGGACATATAATAAGGAAGGGAAAAGATGATTGCAAGGGTACAAAGCTATGCTTTATCAGGTTTAGACGGCGTTGCGGTGACGGTAGAAACGGACGTTGCCAAAGGCTTGCCTGCCTACGAAATCGTCGGTTTGCCCGACGCCGCTGTAAAGGAATCTCGCGAGCGTGTTAAAAGCGCGATTAAAAACAGCGCGTTGGAATTCCCTACGCACAAAATCACCGTCAATCTTGCGCCTGCCTACGTGAAAAAAGAGGGCTCGTCCTTTGATTTGCCCGTGGCGATAAGCTTGTTGAAAGCAAGCGGCGTGTTGGCGGCAAACACGGAAAGCACCGTCTTTTTGGGCGAACTTGCCTTGAACGGGGATTTGCGCCCGATTACAGGCGTGTTGCCTTCCTTGATTTCGGCAAGAGATAAAGGGTATCAAAAATTCATTATTCCCTACGATAACCGCAAAGAGGCAGGGTATATCCACGGCGTAGAAGTGTACGCGGCGAAAACCTTGAAAGAGGTGGTAGACCATTTGTCGGGAAACGCGCCGATGTCGGCGGTGGAAACGACGCCCTTTGAAAGCGCGGAAAACGAAGAAAAACGCGCGTACGATTTGTCCTTTGTAAAGGGGCAGGAAATTGCAAAACGCGCCTTGGAAGTGGCGGTGGCAGGCGGACACAACATTTTATTCGTAGGCCCTCCTGGCAGCGGTAAAACGTT
>JAZRSE010000134.1:0-3911 GCA_045651305.1 Candidatus Scatosoma sp.
TTACTTATTATTTTCTACGTTTATTTATCAAAAACCTCGTCGAGCGCATTTTTCCACGTTTCTTCTCTATAACGAGGGTTTGCAGGGCTTGTGGACGGCATTTTTGCATACGGAATTGCTAAATTTGCGTATTTTTGCAAAAACAACTCGTAGGCAAGCGTTCCGTTTAATAAAATCTTCTCTACGTTGGCATTTTTTAATACCACGCTCAAATCGGCAATATCCGCATTTTTCATCGTAGCATCCGCCGAGCCTTTTATTTCGCACGCCGTCGCTATGTCCCAAAGTGCAATTTTATTGCGATATAAAAACTCTTTTTTACCTTCTATGGTAATCGGGATTTCCTCGCCAAAATAGCCGCAAAGCATTTTCCAAAACCGATTTTGCTTATGTCCGTAATAAAAGGAAATTTCTCTACTTTTTACGGAAGGAAAACTGCCTAAAATTAAAACTTTGCTATCCTTATCGAATACGGGCGGAAAACCTATTTTTCTTTGGTTGTCCATTTTTATAACGCAAGCGCCTCGTCCGTATTCCCAACGAGCGAAACTGCTTTATTGTTTTCGTCAAACATAATATTTATTGCCGCCAACGCATCGTCGAGCGTAAGCTTGTTTATCGTATCCAATCTCTCTTCAAAATTGAAAACTTTATTAAAATTAAGCATATATTTGCCGTATAAAAGCATTTGAGAATTGCTATTTTCATTGCTAAAAAACAATCCTGCTTTCATCTGTTCACGAGCGCGTGAAAATTCCTCTTGCGTAATCCCGTTTTTCTTTACGTCTTGCACGACGGCGTTGATAGCGTCGTACGCCTGTTGCTTTTGTGCAGGATTAACGCCTGCATATATAATTTGCGCGCCGCAATCGGTGTAAGGCGACGAGTAAGAATATACCGAATAAGCAAGCCCACGTTTTTCACGCACTTCTTGGAACAATCTTGAACTCATAGAACCGCCAAGCACGCCGTTTACAACATTTATAGCATTTTCCAATGCGTTTCCTCTTTCCACGGACGGATAGGCGATACCAATGTGCATTTGTTCAATCGGTTTCTTCTTAACAAGACTCTTTTTCTCCGCGCCTAAAATATGCGAACGGCGTTCGAACGCGCCCTTATCCAAACCGCTAAAATAGCTTTCCACAAGCGCTTGCGCCGTCGTCTTATCAATTGCTCCTGCAAAGGAAATAACGATGTTTTCAGGGCAATATCTTGCGCGTTTATAGCGGAGCATATCCTCTACCGTAAAGCCTTTTACGTTTTTCGCAGGGCCAAGTATGTTCCTGCCGTAGTTTTGCTTTCCGTAAAACGCCTTTGCAAGCAAATCCAAACACAAATCCTCGGGCGTGTCCTCGTTCATAGAAATCTCTTCGCAAACTACTCCTTTCTCCCTTTCCATTTCCTCTTCGGGGAAGGTGGAATTCAAGAACAAATCGGACAAAATCTCAAAACACTCCGCCGTATGGTCGGACGTGCATTTGGAATAATAGCAGGTGAGGTCTTTGCCTGTAAAGGCATTTACCTGCGCGCCAAGACGGTCGAACGCGTCGGAAACCTCGAACGCGTTGCGTTTTCTCGTGCCCTTGAACTGCATATGTTCGATAAAATGCGAAATGCCGTCCTCTTCGTCCGTTTCAGCGCTTGCGCCCGTGCCTACGAGAATACCCATCGTCACCGACATCAAGCCTTGCATTTGCTTTACGACAAGCCTTAATCCGTTTTCATATTTCTTTTCAAATACCATTTTCTATCTTATCCTTTATTTTTTATCTGTAAATTTTGTGAAACGGTTATTACGTTTAACGATTTCTCTTCATAATAACGCAATATCCTATCAAGCGCCTTGGCGGTGTCTTTCATTGGGTGCATTAAGACAAAATCGCCACCTCGAATATCCTTTGTGGCGCGTCTATAAATCAAATCCGCATCCTTATCCCGCCAATCAATCGTATCTTTCGACCAAAGCACCGTCTTCATACCAAGCGTTTTGCACGCGGAAAGCATATCGTTTCCGTATGCGCCGCTCGGCGGTGCAAACAAGGTGGGTTTTACCCCGATTGCCAGCTCGATAAAGCGATTACAAGAATCAATTTCCTTTTCGTTTTCCGCTTTTGAAAGTTTCGAGTGGTCTTTATGGAAATAACCGTGATTTCCTATCTCGTGCCCTGCATTAAAAATCGCTTTCAAACACTCTACGTTATCGTCCGCCCAACAACCGCCTATAAAAAAGGTTGCTTTGGCGTTGTGTTTGGATAGCGTTTCTAAAATTTGATACACTTCTTCCTGTCCCCAATACACGTTAAACATCAAGGACACGCCGTTGCTTTCTTCCTCGCCCCCACGGTATATTTCCGTTACGTCGGCGCTCGTTTTTGACAAATCCCTCGACGAAAAAAGTGAAAACGCGCCGATAGATACAAGCATAATACCCAATACCAAATTGGAAAGTATATTTATTTTCCAATCAATAGGCTTTCTTCTTCTCATTGCCTACTCCTTGATAAAAGTTTTCGTAATATACTATTTCTTTTTTCAAAAAGTTATGCTCTAACAAAGACAAGTTATTTAATTTTTACGATAGTAACGCCCGTTTCTCCCTCGCCGTATCTTCCAAAACGGAACTCGGCAACGCTTCTATGCCCACGCAAGAAATCGTGAATCCCTGCGCGCAATTTTCCCGTACCTACGCCGTGCACGATACGCACTTCTTCCAAGTTTGCTACCACCGCCGCGTCAATGAACGCCGCCACGTCGGGCAACGCCTCGTGCACCGTCATACCGATTACGTTAAGCTCTAATGCAGGCGCGCTTTTAGGCACAAGCGATTTTTTCACTTCAACGTTTTCCGTGCGAGGTTTTTCCCAAGCCTTTTTCTTCGCCTTTCTAGTTTGCGCCGTTTCCAAGCCAATTACAATCGACAAATTGGAAAATTTACTGCGCACACGGATATTACCGCACAACACTTCCGCCTCTTTCTTCGACGAACGCACGCTTTGTATAATACCCTCTTGATTGATATTTTTAACGTAAACCTTTCCCCCAACGACGATGTCTTTTTCCGTTGCGTCTTTGTATTGGGGGCGAATAAGCTCTTCGCTTTCCGTATCGTAGACTTTATCGCCAAGCTTATTTTTAAGCGTTCTTGCCTTGATTAAATCGGCCTCCGTAATCGTTTGCTTGGCAAACAACGCCTCCATTTCTTCAAGCAATTCTTCCGCTTGGGCAGAGCGTTCGTTGATAATTCTTCTCGCCTCTGCCTTTGCCGAAATTTGCAATTTTTCCTTTTCTTTTTGCAGTTTTTCTTTTTCCTGCTGCACTGCTAAAATCTTTTCTTGCCACTCCGCTTTTAAGCGGTTGCTTTCACAAAGCACTTTTTCCGCCTCAATACGGCTTTCTTCCGCGCTACGCACGATGTTTTCAAACTTTTGCGCGTCGGTGGAAAGATTGGACAACGCCTCTTGCAATATGCTTTCTTTTAAGCCTAAACGCCGAGAAATGCCAAGCGCATTGCTTGAACCGGGCAAACCGATGTGCATAACGTACAACGGCTGCAAAGTGTTGGCGTCGAACTCCATACAAGCGTTTTCAATGCCTTTTGCCGAAAAAGCGAATTCCTTTAACGAGGTATAGTGCGTCGTAACAACGCCTGCCGCGCCGCAACGCAATAAATGAGAGATAATCGCCTTTGCTATCGCCTGCCCCTCGTCAGGGTCGGTCCCTCCGCCAAGCTCGTCTATCAAAACCAAGCTCTTTTCATTGGCGTTGTTGACGATGTCGATAATGTTCGTAATATGCGAAGAGAAGGTGGAAAGGTTTTCCTCTATGCTTTGCGAATCGCCAATATCGCAATAAATTTCGTCGAATACGGAAAGCGCCGCACGCTTGGCAGGCACGAACAAGCCGCACAT
>JAZRSE010000135.1:0-8013 GCA_045651305.1 Candidatus Scatosoma sp.
AAGGTACGGAAATCCGCCACGGCGCGTTTGTGCGCGGTAGCGCGCTCGTGGGGAAGAATTGCGTGGTTGGGAACTCGGTAGAACTCAAGAACGTTATTTTATTCGACGGCGTGCAAGTACCCCATTACAATTACGTGGGGGATAGCATTTTAGGGTATAAAGCGCACCTTGGCGCGGGTTCGATTACGTCCAACGTGAAATCCGACAAAACGCCCGTCGTGATAAAGGACGGGGAAAGGGGGATAGAAACGGGCTTGAAAAAAGTAGGCGCGTTTATAGGCGATTTCGCGGAAGTGGGTTGTAACAGCGTGCTAAACCCCGGTACGGTAATAGGTAAGGGCGCGCAAATTTATCCCCTATCCTGCGTTCGGGGTGTAGTAAAGGAAAATTGTATCTATAAAACGCAGGGCGAAGTGGTAGAAAAAAGGAGTTTGTAATGGGTAAGTATTTCGGAACGGACGGATTTCGCGGGGAAGCGAATAAGGGCTTGACAGCCGAACACGCTTTCCGTATCGGGCGTTTTTTAGGGTATTATTTAAGCGAGAAAAAGGGGGAGCGCGCGAAAGTCGTTATCGGGAAAGACACGCGCCGTTCGGGGTATATGTTCGAATACGCTTTGGTAGGGGGATTGGTGGCCTCGGGGGCGGACGCGTATTTGCTACACGTGACCACAACGCCGTCGGTGGCGTACGTGACGAGGACGGACAATTTTGACGCAGGCGTGATGATTTCCGCAAGCCACAACCCCTTTTACGATAACGGCATAAAGCTGTTTAATAGCCAAGGGGAGAAGATGGACGGGGAAACGATTGAAAGGCTTGAAAACGACCTCGATAAAAAAGAAATAGAGGGTGATGCCTATCAACCGCCCTTGTACGCGACGGGCAAGGAAATAGGCAGGACGATAGACTACGTGGCAGGTCGAAATCGGTACGTGGGGTATCTTATCTCGCTTGGCAAGCATAGTTTTAAGGGGATAAAGGTGGGGCTGGACTGCGCCAACGGTAGCGCTTGGCATATCGCCAAAACGGTGTTCGACGGGTTGGGCGCAACGACGTACGTGACGGGGGTAACGCCCGACGGGACGAATATCAACGAGGGCGTAGGCTCTACGCATATCGAAAATTTACAGGCGTTCGTGGTAGAAAACGGCTTGGACGTGGGCTTTGCGTACGACGGGGACGCGGATAGATGCCTTTGCGTGGACGAGAGGGGCAGAGTTGTCGACGGCGACCAAATTTTGTATTTGTACGGGCGGTATTTATACGAGCGTGGGGAATTGTTGCACAATACGGTGGTAACGACGGTGATGTCCAATTTTGGGCTATACAAAGCGTTTGACGAGCTTGGTATTCGCTACGAAAAAACGCCCGTAGGCGACAAATACGTCTACGAGCGTATGGCAAGCGGTGGTTTTTCGCTGGGGGGAGAGCAATCGGGGCATATCATTTTTTCCAAGTACGCCACGACGGGGGACGGCATTTTGACGAGCCTTAAAATAATGCAAGCAATGCTCGATAAAAAAAGCGGACTATCCGTGCTTGTTGCACCGATGAAGGTATATCCGCAGGTGCTTAAAAACGTACGGGTGCGCGATAAAAGGAAAACGCGCGAGGACAAAGCGGTGTGCTTGGCGATAGAAAACACGGCGAAAGCGCTTGGCGATAGTGGCAGAGTGCTTGTACGAGAATCGGGCACGGAGCCCGTTATCCGCGTAATGGTAGAGGCGGAGAGCGAAGAAACCTGCCAAAAACACGTAGACGAAATCGTCCGCGCAATTCAAATGAAAGAAAGCAAGGAATAGCGAAAAGCGTTATTGTAATTATTACCACAACGCAAGGCTATGCCTTGCAATTCACGGCGCAAACCAATTCACGCCGTAGGCAAATCACGATGGCAAACGCCGTCAATTCACGAACGAAGTTCAACAAAAAGATAACCGCCCCGACGTCTTGCGACATCGAGGCGGCTACCTATATGATAAGGGGGAAAATGATGAGCTTTTTCACATCGGCTTGTACAACCGATTTACATATATTATTTTATCACGAAAAAAGAAAAATGTAAAGAAAAAATAAAAAATAAATAAAAAAAGTTAAAAATAGCACAAGATAGCAAAAAATGATAAAATATAACATTTTTTTCAGTCTTTTTTGTTGTTGTGATAAAAATTCACATAATTCGGCAAAGAAAACAGCATAAAAGGAGGGAAAGAGCGTACGAAACGAGGGCGATGATAAGGGCGAGTGTTAATTTTTTTCGCTTTATGCCTGCAAAATACACCGCACCGATATAAAAAATGGTTTCGGAAGAGCCGTACGCAACGCAGGCGCACCTTGCCACGTAACTATCCACTCCGTACTTTTCAAGTATGTCCGTCAAGACGGCGATAGAGCCGCCGCCCGAAAGCGGTTTCATAAAAATAAGCGGCGCAATCTCCCCGGGAATCCCCACTTTTTCAAAGCAGGGATATAAAAAAGCGGCTATTTTATCGGTCAATCCGCTCACCTCCAACAGCTTATTTAGCATAGTGACGGCGGCGATATAGGGAAAGACGGACAAGATTAAAGGGATAGCCCCTTTCACGCCCTCGGTGAAACTATCGTACACTTTCACCTTTCGAAAAAGGGCGAATAAAAAGGATGCGAAAAAGAGAAAAGGCACGGTCAAGGCGAGTATTTTCACGCGGTAACCCCCTTCCCGTAGCGGATAAACCCGTTTACGGGGCTCTTTTTCGGGGGGATAAGCAGTCTTGTCAACAGTATGGCAAGCAGGGTGGAAAACGTGGTGGTGAGCAGGGTGGGGATAACGATATCCATAGGCGATAGGCTATGCATTGCCACGCGCACGCCGATAATGGACGTGGGGATAAGCTGTATTGAGGTGGCGTTTAAGACAAAGAGCATCGCGGAAGAATATTCTGCCTGCGGAGAATTATCAAGGAGTTTTGCCGCCTTAATGCCATAGGGGGTTGCCGCGCCCGAGATACCGAGAAGATTGACGGACAAGTTCATAGATAGCGCGTCCAGCGTTTGCGCGTCGTCCGTCTTGAATAGTTTTCTCACGACAGGTTTTAATAGTTTAGAAACTCCCCGAGAAACGCCGCTATCCTCCCACACCTTCATAAGCCCTAACCAAACGGAATAGGTGGCGAGGAGGGAAACGCAAATCGTGCCGCTCTTGGTTGCGCCGTCAAGGAGAGCGGATAAAAAGGTTTCGGGCGAGAGGACGAGCAGGATAAGGGTAGCGATTAAAAAGAGCAGGGTAAAAAGGATATTCATAGCTTAAATATATGCGTTGGCGGAGGGGCAATATGCAAAAAGCGGGATACAAGGTGCGTAAAAACGTTTTACTTTTCATAAGAAAAGTAGTATAATAAGGTGGAAAGAAACAAAGAGGTGCAAAGGTATGGCGAAAAAACCTTATTACATTACGACGGCAATTGCCTATACGTCGGGCAAACCGCACATTGGTAACACGTACGAGGCGGTGCTTGCGGACGCGATTGCGCGTTTCAAGCGCAAACAAGGCTACGACGTGTTCTTCCAAACGGGCACGGACGAACACGGGCAAAAAATTCAAGAAAAAGCGGCTGCTGCAGGGGTTACTCCGCAAGCGTTTGTGGATAGCGTTGCAGGCGACATTAAAGGGATTTGGGATTTGGTAGGGACGTCTTACGACAAGTTTATGCGTACGACGGATAAAGACCATATTGCCCAAGTATCCAAAATCTTCAAAAAATTCTACGACCAAGGGGATATTTACAAGGGCTATTACGAGGGTATGTACTGTACGCCTTGCGAAAGCTTTTGGACGGAAAGCCAACTTGTAGACGGGAAATGCCCCGATTGCGGCAGGGACGTAAAGCCTGCCAAGGAAGAGGCGTATTTCTTTAAGATGGGCAAGTATGCCGATAGACTTATCGAACATATCAACACCCACCCCGAGTTTATTCAACCCGTATCCCGTAAAAACGAGATGATGAACAACTTCTTGCTTAAAGGCTTGCAAGACTTGTGCGTATCCCGTACCTCCTTTACGTGGGGCGTACCCGTAGACTTTGATAATCGTCACGTCGTATACGTATGGCTTGACGCGCTCACCAACTATATCACGGGCATCGGCTTTGACGCGGACGGCAACCACGGCGAGAACTATAAAAAGTATTGGCCTGCGGATTTGCACCTTATCGGCAAAGATATTTTGCGTTTCCACACCATCTATTGGCCCATTTTCCTTATGGCGCTTGGCGAACCGCTCCCCAAACAAGTATTCGGGCATCCTTGGCTACTCCAAGGGGACGGCAAGATGAGTAAATCGAAAGGCAACGTAATCTACGCGGACGACTTGGCAAGACTTTTCGGCGTAGACGCCGTGCGTTATTTCGTTCTTCACGAAATGCCCTTTGACAACGACGGACAAATCACTTGGGAACTCGTTGCAGAGCGTTTCAATACCGACCTTGCAAACGTACTTGGCAACCTCGTAAGCAGAACGGTTGCGATGATTGATAAGTATTTCGGCGGCACGGTAGTAAGAAGTGAAAAAGCAAACGAAGAAACGCCCGACGAAGAATTTAAGGCAACCGTGTCGGGGGTATCGGCAAAGGTACAAGCCAAAGCGGACGAACTTCGTATTGCCGACGCTATTACGGAAATCTTTACGTTGTTTAGACGTGCCAATAAATATATCGACGAAACGATGCCTTGGGCGCTTGCAAAGGACGAAAGCAAGAAAGCGCGTCTTAACGACGTACTTTACAACCTTGCCGAGGCTATCCAAATCGGCGCGTCCTTGCTCGATAGCTTTATGCCTGAAACGAGCGCTAAAATCTTCACGGCGTTCGGCGGAGAAAGCAGAACGCTTGAAACGTGCGAGAGCTTTGGCGCAAGAGATAGCGTAACGGTGACGGCAGTTCCGCCCCTGTTTGCACGTATTGATTTCAAGACGCTCGTGCCCGAGATTGAAAAAATCCGCGAGGCGCAATTAGCTGCGTTGAACGCTCCTGCAAAGGAAGAGAAAAAGGAAGAAAAGAAAGAAGTAAAGGAAGAAGAGAAAGTGGAAACGATTACGATTGACGATTTTGCAAAAGTACAACTCCGCGTGGGCGAAATCATCGCTTGCGAAAAAGTGGCGAAATCTTCCAAGCTCTTGCACGAAACGGTTAAATTCGGCGACGAAATCCGTTCGGTAGTATCGGGTATTGCAAAGCATTACACGCCCGAAGAAATGGTAGGCAAAAAGGTGGTATTCGTTACCAACCTCGCACCGAGAACGGTTTGCGGCGTGCTTTCCGAGGGTATGATTTTGGCGGCGGAGGACGAGGACGGTACGCTTTCCCTCGTTTGCCCCGATAAAGCGGATATTAAGAGCGGAGCAAACCTTGGCTAATATGTTTATCGACGCGCATTGCCATATCACCGGCGACGAGTTTGATGAAAAGGGCGGCATAGAGGGGGTTTTGGCGCGAGCCAAAGAACACGGCGTTCAAAAAATCGTGTGTTCGGGGTTCGACCTCGATTCCTCTATTCGCGCGTGCGAGCTTGCCGAAAAATACGACGAGGTATATTTTTGCGCAGGCTTTCACCCAAGCGAGTTAAACAAGTGCAAAGAGGGGGATTTAGAGCAAATCAAAGCCCTTTGCAAGCATAAAAAATGCGTGGCAGTGGGGGAGATTGGGCTCGATTACCATTTCGACGACAACCCCAGCGACGAAGTGCAACGCATAACGTTTTTACAGCAACTAATCATCGCGGACGAATTGGGCTTGCCCGTCGTTATCCACTCTCGTGATAGCGCGCAAGAAACGCTCCTTTTATTAAAGAGAAATAAAGATTTGCTCAAAAAGGGCGGATTGATGCATTGCTATTCCTATTCCCCCGAAATGGCGGACGAGTTTATAAGGCTCGGCTTGCACTTTTCGTTTGGCGGACCGGCTACGTTCAAGAACGCGAAAAAGGTGTGGGATAGCGTTCAACGCATACCTGCTCACCGTATTTTGGCGGAAACGGACTGCCCGTATTTGACGCCCGTGCCCTTCCGCGGGGAATTCCCCAACGAGCCGAAGAACGTGAAATACGTAGTGGAACGCCTTGCCGAATTGAAAGACTGCACGGTGGAAGAGATGGCAAAACAAATAGAGAAAAACGCAAAAGAGCTGTTTTTCAAGATAGAAAATTGATAAAGGAAAAGACAATGGAAGAGAATAAAAATATTCCCCCTAAAAACCCCGTAACGGGCGGCGGAAACAACCAAGGCGGCAACGGTGGCAATGGTGGACGTAAACGCCGTAAGAAAAAGCATAAGAGCGGCGGTGGGAATAACCAAAACAACCAAAATAATCAAAATAATCAAAACAATCAACAAAAACAAGGGCAACCCTCGCAAAAGCAAGCGCAAGGGCAACCCAACCAACAAAAACAACAAGCGCAAAACCAAAACGCGCAACAAAAGGGGAATAATAACGGCGGAAACAAGAACAAACCGCAAAACCAACAACCCCAACAAAACCAAAATAAGAATAAGCAAAATCAAAACCAAAACAAGCAACAGCAAAACCAAAACAAGGACGAAAACCGCAAGGATACGTACGTGTACGTTTTGGACGGCAATTTGTATATCAACTTGACCAACAAATGCTCTAACGGTTGCGATTTTTGCGTAAGAAACGAGAGAACGAGCTATTACGGGCATTATTTATGGCTCAAACACGGAGAGCCGAGCGCGGAGAAAGTGATTGCGGCGGCGAACGGTTTGGGGGATATTGCCAAGTACAAAGAGGCGGTTTTCTGCGGCTTTGGCGAGCCCACGTATAAAGTGGCGGAAATGGTGGCGCTTTGCGATTATTTCCACTCCAAGGGCTTAAAAACGCGTTTGAATACGAACGGACAGGGCAACCTTATCAATAAGCGCGATATCGTGCCCGATTTGAAGGGAAAAATCGACCTCGTGAATATTTCCCTCAACGCCTCCTGCGCGGAAAAATATCAAAAAATTTGCCGTTCGCAATTTAGAGAAATGGCGTTTGACGCGATTATCGAGTTTGCTAAAATTTGCCGTCGTAACGGCGTAAATTGCCGTTTCTCCATCGTCGATTGTATCGGTGAGGAGGAAGTGGAGGCGTGCAAGAAACTCTCCCAAAACGCCAATATTCCTTTATATATCCGCGATTATATTACCGATTCTTAAAACGATGTATCTACCTCGCAAGCGGTGAGCTACCGCAAGTAGATGAATTGCAAGCCGTTGGCTTGCGTGAATTAAAATCTACGATTTTTTGAATTGCGCCTTATGGCGCGTGAATTGTATTGCTTTGCAATACGTTGCGGTAATCATTACAATAACGCAAAGCTATGCTTTGCAATTCACGCCGTAGGCAATTCACGACGGTTTGCCGTCAAATCACGACTTCATTGCGAAGCTACTTCACTTATTTTATAGGAAACATCTATGCAAGATTTACGTTCCGTACTGCAAAAGCACGGTTTTCAATTCAAAAAACAGTTCGGGCAGAACTTTATATCGGACACCAATTTGCTTTCGTCTATCGTTACGGCATCGGGGATAGACAAGGAAACGACGGTGGTGGAAATCGGTTGTGGCGCAGGTACGCTTACGCGTGCGATTGCCGAGCAGGCGAAAAAGGTGTACGCTTTCGACGTGGATAAAGATTTGCAACCTATTTTGGCGGAAACGCTTGCAGGGCTTGACAACGTCGAGGTTATCTTCCGTGATTTTAATAAAATCAACTTAAAGGAATTCGAGGAAGAAATCGGCGAATATACGGTGGTGGCAAACTTGCCCTACTATATCACGACGCCGCTTGTTACCAAACTCTTGGAAGAGGGGGAGAAAGTGCAAGGGCTTTCGATAATGGTGCAAGAAGAGGTGGCGGAGCGTTTTTGCGCCAAGGAGGACACCCCCGAATACGGCGCGATTACGGCAGGTATTGCGTTAAAGGGTAGCGCGAAAATCGTCAAAAGAGTATCGGGAAATCTCTTTTACCAAGTCGGG